>JBAXFC010000078.1:0-10621 GCA_037140135.1 Chloroflexota bacterium | reverse complement strand
TCCCTGCCGGTACGGGCCTGCGCCGCTATCGCGGCACGGAGATCTATCCCGCCGGCAGGGCAGAGGCGCTGGCCGAGGCCGACCGGCTCATGAGCGGTGACGGCGCCGCCGCCTGGCTCATGGGCGAGGACGGCGAGTGAACCATCTGGACGCGGGCTGCGGCCGCGGGCGACTCGTGTTGCGGCCGCAGCCCCGTTTCGCTAAACTACATGGCCGTTGTGCTCAGCGGCAGCCAAGAGATACCAGAGAGGTCAGATGACAACCATCAGCCAGCTCGTTCGCAAGGGGCGCGAGAGCAAAGTGAAGCGCGCCAAGACGCCTGCGCTCAAGGGTTCGCCCCAGAAGCGCGGCGTGTGCACGCGCGTCTACACCACGACTCCCAAGAAGCCGAACTCCGCCCTGCGCAAGGTCGCTCGAGTCAGGCTCACCAACGGAATGGAAGTCACGTCGTACATCCCCGGCATCGGCCACAACCTGCGGGAGCACTCTGTGGTGCTCGTGCGCGGCGGCCGCGTCAAGGATCTGCCGGGCGTGCGCTACAAGGTCATCCGCGGCACGCTCGACGCCTCCGGCGTCGCCGATCGCAAGAAGGCTCGCTCGCGCTACGGCGCGAAGGGCAAGGGATCGAGGTAAGTCATGCCACGCAGAGGCACCATCACCCGGCGTGAGGTCCTTCCGGACCCGGTGTACAACAGCAAGCTCGTCACGCAGGTCATCAACAAGGTCCTTCTGGACGGCAAGAAGTCCACGGCCGAGCAGATCGTGTACGGCGCTCTCGAGATCGTCCGCGAGAAGACCGGCCGCGATCCCGTCGAGGTCATGCAGGACGCCGTGCAGGCGCTCACGCCGCACCTCGAGGTCCGCAGCCGGCGCGTCGGCGGCGATCGTGGAGCACCCGGTCGATGGCGCGCCGGTCCGCCAGCTCGTCGTGGGCTCGGCACGGTCAGCGCTGGCCCGAGCCGCCGCCTGGTGGTCCGGCGATCCGAGCCGCGAGCTCGGCGTGATCGGCATCACCGGGACCGACGGCAAGACCACCACCTCGTTCCTTGCGGTCGCAGCGCTCGAGGCGGCCGGTCTCTCGACGGGCCTCGTGGGCACGGTGGAGACGAGGGTCGGTGGCCTGCGCGAGCGCCACGAGGCCCACGTGACCACCCCGGGCGCCCCGGAGCTCCAGGCCACGCTGCGGGCGATGGCCGGTGCCGGCAACGCCGCCGCCGTGATCGAGACCACGTCCCACGCCCTCGAGCTCGAGCGGGTCGCCGGCATCGCCTACGACGCCGCGATCCTGACCAACCTGACCCACGAGCACCTCGACCTCCACGGCACCTTCGAGCGGTACCGCGCGGCCAAGCTGCGCCTGTTCGAGGCGCTGGCGGCAGGTCCGGACAACCCGCGCAAGACGGTCGCGGGCTGGCCGTGGCCCAAGCTCGCCGTCATCAACCGGGAGGATCCGGCCGCGCCGTACTTCGAGGCGGCCGCGCGCGATGCGCGGGCGGTGATCGTGACCTACGGCACCACGCCCGGCGCCACCGTGCGCGCGACGGCCGTGCAGGAGGACGCGCACCGCCTCCGGATCCGGTACACGGCGCCGGGCGGCGCAGCCGCCCTCGAGCTGCGCCTGGCCGGCCGCTTCAACGTGGACAACGCGCTCGCGGTGATCGCCCTCGGTGAGGGCCTCGGGCTTGACCCGGCTGCGGTCCGGGCCGGCCTCGAGGGGGTGACCGGCGTGCCGGGGCGGATGGAGCGGATCGAAGCCGGCCAGTCTTTCGGGGTCATCGTGGACTACGCGCACTCGCCGGCATCGCTGGCCGTCGTCCTGGACCTGCTCGCGCCCATCGCCCGCGCCAGGGACGGCGGCCTGATCGCCGTCTTCGGCTCCGGCGGCGAGCGCGACACGGCCAAGCGCGCCGTCATGGGCCGGATCGCCGGCGAGCGGTGCCGCCTGGTGGTCGCGGCCGACGAGGATCCGAGGGGCGAGGATGCGGCGGCGATCCTCGACGAGATCGTGCGGGGCGCCGAGGAGGCCGGCCGGCGGCGCGGTCACGACGTCCTCGCGATTGCAGACCGCCGCGCCGCGATCGCCGCCGCCTTCGAGCGCGCCCGACCCGGCGACGTGGTCCTGCTCGCCGGCAAGGGTCACGAGCCGACGATCCTCTACGCGGACCACGCCTTGCCCTGGGATGAGGCCGCCGTCGCCCGGGAGCTCCTCGCGGCGATGGGCCACCGGGAGGGCTGACCGATGCGTGGCTGCCTGTTCACCCTCGTCCTTGCCGCGGCCCTCGCGTTCATCGTCGTGAACGTCGGGCTGCCCGCGGTCGCGGCGGGCGCCCTGACCGCGACCATCACGGCGGCCGGCCTCCAGGCGCCCGACACCGTGGTCACGGTTGCCAGCGACCCCACCACGGAGCTCCTCGGCCTGCACGCGGACAGCGTCCACGTGACCGCCACCGGCGCGACCTTCCGCGACCTCAAGATCGGCTCCCTGGATCTCACGCTGTCCGACGTGAGCGGGGTGGATCGGACCGTCGGAACCGTGGACGGCACGCTCACGGACGTCACGGTGACATCGCTCGCCACGGGCCCGGTCCTGCTGCGCACGATCGCCATCGCCGGCGGCAGCGACGCGATCACGGTCTCGACGGCCATCGCCAACGCCGACGCGGAGGCCCTCGTCTCCGCTGCCGTCCTGCGCGCCACCGGCTCCCGGCCGACCTCGGTCACCCTGGCGTCGCCGAACCTGGTGACGGTCGTGGTCGGCGGTGCCAAGGTCAGCGGACACCTCCTGGTGACGGGCTCCGGCGACCTGTCGGTGCAGATCGACGACGGGCCCGGCGCGGGGACCAGCACGGTGCTGCTCCAAGGCGGCACGGACCTGCCGATCAGGCTGACCAAGGTCTCCATCGGCACGGCGGGCAACCTGCGGATCTCCGGCACCCTGGCGATCGGGCTGCTCGGGTGAGGGCGGACCCCCTCGACCGGCGGGTCGAGCGTGGACCGGGAGCGGGGTAGACTCCCGGCATGGCCGACCCGATCGTCCGCGACCCCGAACTACCGCTGCCTCCGCGCGTGGCTGCGGGTGGCCGGAAGGGTGCCAGGGCCACCGTGACGGCCGAAGCGCCAGGAGACAGGGCGATCGAGAAGGCTGCCGAAGCGGCGGTCGGCAAGGCCGCCGGCAAGGCGGGCCGGTCCGCTGTCGTGGCCGCCGACGGTCTTGCCGGGCGCGGCCCTGCGGCCGTGCATGTCCACGTCGCCGCGGCCGACCTCCCGGCCCTGCGCCGCCGGCTGCTCGCCTCCCTCCGCCAGCACCACCCGCAGGCAGACCTGGTGGTCGTGGAGAAGGCGTTCGACCTCGCCGTCTCGGCGCACGAGGGCCAGGTGCGCGCGTCGGGCGAGCCGTACGTCACCCACCCGATCGCCGCAGCCCAGATCCTCTCGGAGCTCGGCATCGACCCGGTCGCCGTCTCCGCGGCGCTGCTCCACGACGTTCCCGAGGACACGGAGTACAGCCTCGCGGACGTGGAGGAGGGCTTCGGGCCCGAGATCGCCCACATGGTGGACGGCGTCACCAAGCTGTCCAAGTTCAGCACCCACAGCCACGAGCAGCAGCAGGCCGAGAACATCCGCAAGATGTTCCTCGCGATGGCCGACGACATCCGCGTCGTGCTCATCAAGCTCGCCGACCGGCTCCACAACATGCGCACGCTTGGCCACCTCAAGGCCGAGAAGCAGCAGCGCATCGCCCGCCAGACGATGGAGATCTACGCCCCGCTCGCGGAGCGCCTCGGTATCTGGCAGATCAAGTGGGAGCTGGAGGATCTCTCGTTCAAGGTTCTCGAGCCCGAGGCGTTCCACGAGCTGGCCAAGCTCCTCGACACCCGGCGCAAGGGTCGCGAGACGTACATCGAGCGCGCCATCGAGGAGCTCCGGCCGCGCCTGACCGATGCCGGCATCGTCGCCGAGCTCCAGGGCCGCCCCAAGCACATCTACAGCATCCACAAGAAGATGCAGCGCAAGGGCGCCGAGTTCGGCGAGATCTACGATGTCTACGCGATCCGGCTCCTGGTGGACGAGATCCGCGACTGCTACGCGGCCCTGGGCATCGTGCACGCGCTCTGGCGCCCGATCCCGGGCCAGTTCGACGACTACATCGCCGTCCCCAAGAACAACCTCTACCAGTCGCTGCACACCGCGGTCATGGCGCTCGACGGCAAGCCGCTCGAGATCCAGATCCGGACCCACGCCATGCACCAGGTGTCCGAGGTGGGGATCGCGGCCCACTGGCGCTACAAGGAAGGCTCCAAGTCCGAGCGCGACTACGACGCCAAGCTCGCCTGGCTGCGCCAGCTCATGGAGTGGCAGCGCGACGTCAGCGACTCCGACGCGACCGAGTTCGTCGAGGGGATCAAGCTCGACATCTTCCAGGACCAGGTCTTCGTGTTCACGCCGCGCGGCGACGTCAAGGACCTGCCCGCGGGCGCCACGCCGCTCGACTTCGCCTACCGGATCCACACCGACATCGGCCACCGCACGATCGGTGCCAAGGTCAACAACCGCCTGGTCCCGCTGGACTACCGGCTCAAGAACGGCGACATCGTCGAGATCGTCACGACCAAGGGCGAGCACGGCCCGTCACGCGACTGGATGAACATCGTCCGGACCTCCCACGCCCGGGAGAAGATCCGCCAGTGGTTCAAGAAGAAGGACCGCGCCGAGAACATCATCCACGGCCGCGAGAGCCTCGAGCGGGAGCTGCGGCGGCTGGCCCGGACCAGCATCCAGGCTGTGGGGCTCGACAAGGTCGCCGAGGTGGGCAGGGCCTACCAGCACGAGACGATGGACGACTTCATGGCCGCCATCGGCTACGGCGCCATCAACGCCCAGCAGGTGGTCATGCGCCTGGGCGTCCTCGACGACGGCCACGCGGCGCTGCCCACGGTTGCGGCGCCCCAGCCGGCGCGGACCGGCGGGGTCCGGGTCAAGGGGGTGGGGGACCTGCTGGTCCGCTTCGCCAAGTGCTGCCACCCGATCCCGGGCGACCTGATCCAGGGCTTCATCACGCGCGGCAAGGGGATCACCGTCCACCTGCGCTCCTGCCCCACCGTCATCAACGAGCGCGAGGTCACGCGCCTGATCGACGTGGAGTGGGAGGCGGCGCCCGCCCAGACTTACCCGATCGCGATCCGGGTGGAGGCCTACGACCGGACGGGCCTGCTCTCCGACATCACCCAGGTCATGGCCGAGAACAAGGTCAACATCCTGTCCGCCAACGTGGGCGTGAGCCATGACCACACCGCGGCCGTGGCGATGACGCTGCAGGTGGCCTCGGTGGCGCAGCTGGCCAAGGTGATGGGACGGGTCGAGCAGCTCAAGGACGTGCTCTCGGTCCAGCGCGAGCTGGGCTAGGACGCGTCCGCCCTGTCGGGCACGGGGACCCGGACGACCGGGGTCGCAGGGGCGAAGAGCTCCGCACCCTGGATGCGCCGAAGCCAGGCGAGGACGAGGACACCGGTCACGAGGCACGAGATCCCGGCCACCAGGAGCGAGACATCCACCCCGAAGGCTGAGGCGAGCCAGCCCATCAGGAGGCCTCCGAGCGGCGTGGAGCCCACGAAGACCGTGGTGTAGACGCTCACGACCCGGCCCCGGAGCACGTCCGGGACGGCAAGCTGCACCGTGGTGTTGGCGGTGGCCGCCATGGAGATGGCACCCAACCCGACGAACAGCATGGCGAGCAGTGCCAGCGGGAAGACGTGGACGGCCGAAGCCGCCGCGAGGCCGATGCCCAGCACGATCGCGCCCAGGGGCACGAACGCCGGCCGGGACCGGCCCGAGAAGGCGATCCCCAGCGCCGCGACGAGCGATCCGATGCCCGTGGCGGTCATCAGGAAGCCGAAGCCGGTGGCGTCGGTGTGGAGGACCTGGTCGGCGAGGGCCGGGATCACGACGCCGAAGTTCATCCCGAACGTCGAGACGACGCCGACGGTCACCGTGACCAGGAGTACGAGGTCGGTGCGCCGGACGTACTGCAGCCCCTCGGCCAGCTGCGATCCGACCTCGCGCGCCGAGTGCGCCCGGGCCATGACCGGCGGCGTGTGGAGGTCGTCGTCGCGCATCGCCGCATAGGCCGCGATGACCGCAAGGAAGCTGAAGCCGTTGAGCAGGAAGGCCGGCGCGACGTTGCCGCCGAAGAAGCCGATCGTGAGTCCGGCGACCGCAGGGCCGATGATCCGTGCCATGTTGAAGATGGCGGAGTTGAGGGCGATGGCGTTGGCGACATCCTCGCGGCCGACCATCTCGACGGTGAACGCCTGGCGCGTGGGCATGTCCACGGCGTTGGTGATGCCCAGGAGCGTGGCCATCACGAAGATGTGCCAGACCTGGACGGTTCCTGTCACGACCAGCGTGAACAGCACGAAGGCGAGCGCCATCTGCACCACCTGCGTCAGGAGCAGCGTGCGGCGCTTGGGCAGCGCATCGGCGATCAGCCCGCCGAACAGGCCCAGGACGAGGACCGGCAGGAACGCGCACGCGGTGATCGCACCCAGGACCAGCGGGTTGTGCGTGAGCTGGAGCACGAGCCAGGCCTGGGCCACCTGCTGCATCCAGGTGCCGACCAGCGAGGTGAGCTGGCCGCCGAAGAACAGCCGGTAGTTGCGGTGCCGGAACGCCCGCCCGCCATTCGCCAGCCGGAGACCGCCCATCGTCACCGGGGGTCCGTCCGGCCGCGCTCGGGGTGCGAGTGCGAGGACTCGCGCCCGGCGTCGAGATCGGCGAGGTGCTCGAGCAGGTGGTCCCGCCGCTCCTCGGCGTCGGCGGCCATTGCCTCGAGGCGCTCGATCTTGTGGCGGAGGGTGGCGATCTGGCGGCCCGCGCGCTCGAGGTTGTCGAGCAGGATCGCGCGCCGCTCCGCCGGGTCGTGGGAGGCGCGGAACATGGCCCGGTTGCGGGCACGGGCCTGCTCGTCGCCGAGCAACCGGCCGATCTCGGCGAGCGAGAACCCGGCGTCGTCGCGCAGGTCACGGATGAAGCGGAGGCGATCGAGATCATCCGCGTCATAGAGACGGTAGGCACCGTCGGAGCGGGCGGCGGGGGAGAGGAGCCCCTGCTCCTCGTAGTAGCGGATCGCCCGCGGCGTCAGGCCGGTCCCGGCGGCGACCTCCTGGATGCGGAGGAGCCGGGGCTGGCCCTCGGCCGGCACGGCGACCGCCGGTTCGACGTGTGTCATGTCGGCCAGTCTACAACCTTGCCGTTGACGTGAACGTTAGGGACGAGCCGGCGCCCGGTGCCGTCCGCCGGGGCCGCTATCCTTGCGGGCGATGCCGACCTTCCGAGCCCCCAGGGGCACCCGTGACCTGCTTCCCGACGACCGCGCGGTCTTCGACCGCCTGATGCGGCTCGCCGCCGACCTGACCGCGCGCTACGGCTACCGCGGGATCGAGACGCCCCTGTTCGAGCAGGCGTCCGTCTTCGAGCGCGGCATCGGCGAGGTCACCGATGTCGTGGAGAAGGAGCTCTTCCGGATCGCGCCTCGAACGGAGGAAGCGGAGTCGTGGGCGCTGCGCCCCGAGCCCACCGCGGGCATCGTCCGCGCCTACGTCCAGCACGGGATGCAGACCTGGCCCCAGCCGGTGAAGCTCACCACAACCGGGCCGATGTTCCGCTACGACCGCCCGCAGGCGGGCCGCTACCGCCAGTTCTGGCAGTTCGACGTCGAGGCCATCGGGGATGCGGGCCCCGGCATCGACGCCGAGATCATCGAGCTCGGGCACCGGTTCTACACCGAGGCCGGGGTCAAGGGCGTCGAGGTCCTGGTCAACTCCATCGGCGATCCCGCCTGCCGGCCCGCGTACATCGCGGAGCTGACCGACTACTACCGGCCGGCGGCCGCGACTCTCCCGCCCACCGCGAAGGACCGCCTGGAGCGCAACGTGCTCCGCCTCCTTGACTCCAAGGATCCGGCGATGGCGGAGCTCAACGCCGCCGCACCGCGCATCACCGACCGCCTGTGCGAGGCGTGCGCGGCGCACTTCGAGAGTGTCAAGGCGCACCTGGCCGCCGTGGGTGTCCCGTTCCGCGTGGACTCCGGGCTCGTGCGCGGCCTCGACTACTACACGCGCACGGCATTCGAGTTCTACGTCGCCGGTCGCGAGGGCCAGCAGCAGGCGCTCGGTGGCGGCGGCCGGTATGACGGCCTCGTCGCGCTGCTGGGCGGCAAGCCCACGCCGGGCATCGGCTTCGGCCTCGGGCTCGACCGCGTGGCGCTCGTGCTCGCGGAGCAGGGCGGGGGAGCGGTGGCCGCCGTCGAGGGACCGCTGGCCGTGGTCGCCGGCGCGGATCCCGAGGACACGGTCGGCCGGTTCCGCGTCGCCACGGAGCTTCGGGCCGCGGGCCTGCGGGTCCGCGCGGATCTCGGCCGCCGGAAGCTCGGCCGCCAGCTGGAGGCTGCCGGCAAGGACGGGGCCCACTTCGCGGTGATCCTCGGCGACGAGATGGCCGACGGCCACGTCCAGCTGCGCGACCTCGCCGCGGGGACGCAGCGCGTGGTGGCCATCGGGGACCTGGCCCGTGACCTGGCACGCGCGGAGGCGAGCCACAAGCACGGCTGAGCGGCCCTTGTGGCTGCCGCGCCCGCCGCGAGGATCGCCACCTGGCCGCGTCGATGCCGCGTCCCCCGTGGGGCGTCCCCACGGCCGCGTGACGTACGATTGCTACCCGTCGCCGAACCCGCACCTGGAGTGCCGCCTGTGGCCGCCGATCCGACCTCGCTCGCAACCCCGTATCGCACCCATACCTGCGGGGACCTGCGCGCCTCGGATGCGGGCAAGCCCGCGAAGCTCTCCGGCTGGGTCCATCGCCGCCGTGACTACGGCAAGCTCGTGTTCATCGACCTGCGCGACCGCCATGGCATCACGCAGGTGGTGGTGGATGCCGCCGACGCGCCCGAGGCACACGACCTCGCGGAGACGGTGCGGTCCGAGTACGTGATCACGGTCGAAGGCACGGT
Organism: Chloroflexota bacterium; assembly: GCA_037140135.1. Lineage (GTDB taxonomy): Bacteria > Chloroflexota > Limnocylindria > Limnocylindrales > CSP1-4 > CAIXZV01. The sequence goes on along the minus strand of JBAXFC010000078.1, from coordinate 1,617 downwards.
CGAGCTCCGCCAGCCCGGCCAGGAGAACACGAAGCTCAGCACGGGCGCGATCGAGCTCCAGGCCACGAAGGTTGAGATCCTCAACGCGGCCAGGACGCCGCCGTTCTACGTCAACGATCCCGACGCCACGATCGACGAGAGCCTCCGCCTCAAGTACCGCTACCTCGACATCCGGCGGGAGGCGATGGCGCGCCGGCTGGTGCTGCGCAGCAGGCTCGTCCAGGCGATCCGCCAGGTCCACCACGAGGCAGGCTTCGTCGAGGTCGAGACGCCCAACCTGATCAAGAGCACGCCCGAGGGTGCCCGCGACTTCATCGTGCCGAGCCGGCTCCAGCCGGGCACGGTGTACGCCCTGCCGCAGAGCCCGCAGCAGATGAAGCAGCTCCTGATGGTGGCGGGGTTCGACCGCTATTTCCAGATCGCGCCGTGCTTCCGCGACGAGGACGCGCGCGCCGACCGCTCGCCGGGCGAATTCTATCAGCTCGATCTGGAAATGAGCTTCGTCACGCAACAGGACGTGTTCGACGCGGTCGAGCCGGTCATCCGCGGCGTGTTCGAGGAATTCGGCAAAGGCAAGAAAGTCACGCCGAAGTTTCCGCTCATTCCCTATGCCGAGTCGATGCGCAAATACGGCACCGACAAGCCCGACCTGCGCAACCCAATCGAGATGCAGGATGTCAGCGAGGCTTTCCGCGGCTCCGGCTTCAAGATCTTCGCGCGCATTCTGGAAACCGAAGGCAATGCGGTCTGGGCGATTCCGGCGCCGGGTGGTGGATCACGTGCTTTCTGCGATCGAATGAATTCTTGGGCGCAGGGTGAGGGTCAGCCGGGGCTTGGTTACATAATGTTCGGCGAAGGTCTCGATCCGGGTTCAGTACGGGAAACTATTGTCGAATCAATCGAAGAGCTAGGTGGCGAAGTCGATCGCGCACGCGAAGCAAACCGAGTAGGCGGCAGAGGCCCACTTGCCAAGAATATAGGACCCGAGCGTACCGAGAAAATCCGCATTCAGTTGTCGCTGAACGCTGGTGACGCCTGCTTCTTCGTCGCCGGCAAGCCGAAGGACTTCGTCAAGTTCGCCGGCTCCGCGCGCACCAAGGTCGGCGAAGAGTTGAAGCTGATCGCGCAGGATCGTTTCGATCTGTGCTGGATCGTCGACTTTCCGATGTACGAGTGGAGCGAGGAAGAAAAGAAGGTCGACTTCTCGCATAACCCGTTCTCGATGCCGAACATGGGCGTCGAGGAATTCCTCGCCCTCGATCCGGCCGATACCGACAAGCTCCTGTCGATCAATGCGTTCCAGTACGACATCGTCTGCAACGGTACTGAATTGTCGTCCGGCGCGATCCGTAACCATCGCCCCGAGGTGATGGAAAAGGCCTTCGGTCTTGCCGGCTATCCGAAAGAAGTTCTCGAGGCCAAGTTCGGCGGCATGCTCAATGCATTCCGGCTCGGCGCGCCGCCGCATGGCGGCATCGCGCCCGGCATCGACCGCATCGTCATGCTGCTCGCCGGCGAGGAAAACCTGCGTGAGGTCGTGCTGTTCCCGATGAACCAGAAGGCCGAAGACCTATTGATGAGCGCGCCGTCGGAAGTGACGCCGAAGCAGCTCAAGGA
>JBAXFC010000077.1:0-10692 GCA_037140135.1 Chloroflexota bacterium | reverse complement strand
GCCGTCCGCAACGCTCCGGGTCGAGCGCGGCGGTATCGCCGAGGCAACCGCGGACGCCGTCGAGGTCAGGATGGGCGGGATCGGCGCCCTCGAGGCCGACGAGGTCTTCGTGCAGTGGGGCGGCATCGGTGCCGCGCGCGGCCGGAAGATCGGGGTCGAGTTCGGCAGCATCGGCGCGGCGCTGGCCGGTGACATGCGGATCACCCAGGGCGCCGCCGGCAGCGTGCTCGCCCGCGAGGTCACCGTGGAGCAGGGGATCGTGCGCACGATGATCGCCGGCAACGTCACGATCACGCGCCCGTCGGCCGTGCTGGTGATGATCGCGGGGCGGGTCACGGGTGATGTGAAGCCGCTGCTCGACTGGCGGGGCGCCCTGGCCGCGGGCCTTGCGCTCGGCCTCGTCGCCTCGGTGTTCGGGCTCCTGCGGAAGCGCTCCTAGGCGCCCTCACCGGCTGCGGCCGCCACGTCCCCTACGGCCCCTACGGCCGCTACGGCCGCTACGGCCGGATGAGCTCGGCGTCCGACTTGCGCTTGGCCTCGGCGAACACGCCTGCAGCCTGCTTCTCGGCGCGCCGCCGGGCGGACCGCTCCTGGTGCAGGGCGACGACCTCCTCGGGGCTGCCCTCGAGGACGATGGCGCCCTGCTCGATGAGCATCGCCCGGTTGCAGTACTCGGTGACCCAGTTCATGTCGTGGGTGACCAGCACGATCGCCTTCGCCTCGCGCACCAGCTCGCCCACCCGCTCCTTGGACTTCTCGCGGAAGGCGGCGTCACCGGTGGCCAGCACCTCGTCGAGGAGCAGGATGTCGGGCTCCACCGACGTGGCGATCGCGAAGCCGAGGCGGGCCCGCATGCCCGACGAGTACGTCTTGATCGGGGCGTCGATGAAGTCGCCAAGGTCCGCGTAGTCGACGATCGCCTCGAGCTTGTCCTCCACCAGGCGGTGGTCGAGGCCCATGAAGGCGCCGGCGAGGCGGATGTTGTCCGTGCCGGAGAGATCCTGGTCGAAGCCCACGCCGAGCGTCAGCAGGCTCGACACGTGGCCGTCCACGGACACCTCGCCCTCGGACGGCGTGATGATCCCGGCCAGCACCTGGAGCAGCGTGCTCTTGCCGGCTCCGTTGGGCCCCACGACGCCGAGGCTCTCGCCCTGGCGGACCTGGAACGACACGCCCCGCAGCGCCCAGAACGAGGTTTCGCCCTTCCTGCGCTTGACGCGCCGGATCATCGTCTCGCGGAGCGTCTGCTTGCGCGTCAGGCGCAGGTTGTACTTGACGCCGATCTTGTCGGCGTCGATGGCGATGTGGTCGGACCGGGAGCCCGGCGTCGAGAGCGTCACAGGACCTTGGCGAAGCTGGGCTCGACCCGCTTGAACAGCAGGATTCCGAAGGCGATGATGAACAGCGAGACGAAGGCCACGACCGCGAGGCCGCCCCAGTCGGGAGCGGTGCCGTCGTAGATCACGGCCCGGTAGGACGCGAACAGGTGCGTCCACGGATTGATCGCGAACCAGATCGCGACCGAGCGGTGCTCGCTGGCCAGCTTGTCCACCTCGGCGATGCCGTACAGCGCGGGCGAGAGGTAGAACCAGAAGCGGAGGGCGTGGCGCGAGAGGTTGCCGATGTCCCGGTAGAAGACGTTGATCGCGCCGAGGGCCACCGCGATGCCGATCGTGAACAGGAACTGGACGGCGGCGACCACCGGGATCAGCAGGATCCACGCGGTGAGGTGCTGCGGGTAGGCGAAGATCTCGAGCGCGAGCAGCGGGATCAGGCCGAACGCGAACGCCACCATCCCCGAGACCGAGGCCGCGAACGGCAGCACGAGCTTCGGGAAGTAGATCTGCTTGATCAGGCGCTCCTGGCTCACCACCGAGAAGATGCCGTCACGGATCGTGGAGTCGAACCACTTCCAGGGCAGGATCGCCGAGATGATGAACAGCGGGTAGTCCGGGCCGCCACGGTGCAGGATCAGGCCGACCAGCACGTAGTAGATCATCATCTGGAGCAGCGGATCGATGATCCACCAGACGTTGCCCAGCAGCGTGTCGGTGCCGCTCTTCTTGAGGTCGGCACGGACGAGGTAGGCGATCAGGCGCCGGCGGGAGAACGTCTCGGCGATACCGATGCGGATGAGCGCGATCGGGCCCGGGCGCATCGCCGACGACTTGAACGTCGCGGGGACTTCGGATCTGGGAGTCACGGTGCGGGAGGGTAGCACGCAGCCGGGAATCGCCCGTTCTCGCGCGCGCATGGGGTACCATTCCCCGCCGCGCCGTCCGCCGCACCATGCACGCTCCGGGACGGTCCCGATCACGAGGAATCTCCACTCCCATGACCCTCCGATCACGGCAGGGATCGAGCCGTTCCCGTTCCTGGGACGACCGCGACCGCCGCAACATGCTGCTCAACGTCGGCTTCGGGTTGGCGATCATCGCCGCCCTCCTGATGCTCGTCGTCGCCTGGGGTGTCTCCTGGTACGGCGACCACCTCTCGGCAGCGGCCACCGTGAACGGCCAGACGATCACCAAGGATGCCTACGGCAAGGCCCTCGCCGTCAACCTCTGGCGGGCGGACTACCAGTCCCGCCGGCTCCGGACACTGCTCGCGGCCGGGCACATCCGGCCCACGGACCAGGAGACCCGGCAGGCCCTCCTGGACCAGCGCCTCCAGCAGGCGTCCGCGCTGACGCTCGGGCAGCTGATCGACGGCACCATCCAGGCGGAGCTCGCATCCAAGCAGGGCGTGACCGTCTCGGACGCCGACATCGACGCCCGGATCAAGCAGGAGGCCACCACCGACGAGCTGCGCAGCAGCTGGGTGATCTCCGTCGCCCCCACGCTGGCCACCGGCGAGAGCGTCGCCACCCAGGCCGAGAAGGACGCCGCCAAGGCCAAGGCCGACGCGGCGCTCACCGACCTCAAGGCCGGCAAGGACTGGGTCGAGGTCTCCAAGGCGGTCTCCGGCGATGCCGCCAAGGACACCGGCGGCGCCATCGGCTTCATCGACAAGAACGCGTCGCTCGACACCGCCTTCGTGGATGCGGTGATGGCCGTCGCCAAGGACACCCCCACCGACGTCATCGCGGGGGCGGACGGCACCTACCGGATCGGCAAGGTCACCGAGATCATCGCGCCGGTCGAGGACACCACGTTCCTCACGCAGGTGACCGACGCGGGCATCAGCATGGACGACTTCCGGGCCGCCATCCGCCGCGACTCCAACCGGGCCAAGCTCTCCGACGCCGTCATCGCCCAGTACCTCGCGCCCGGCCCGCAGCGCAAGGTCTCCGAGATCTTCATCCAGGAGGGCCGGAGCGAGGCCGGCCCGTCGGCCGTCCGCGTGCGCCACATCCTGTACTCCCCCAACGGCGACCCCAACACCGCCAGCAAGGTCGCGGAGACGGATCCCGCCTGGGCGGCCGCGAAGGCCAAGGCAGACGCGACCTACACCAAGCTCAAGGCGGACATCAGCCAGTTCGACTCGATCGCCCGCGCCGAGAGCGACGAGGGATCGGCCAAGACCACCGGCGGCAAGCTGCCCTACTTCTCCACGGACGACGCCATCGACGCGTCCTTCGCGGCCGCGATCTTCGCCGACGGGCTCCAGCCGGGCCAGCTCCTCGAGCCGGTCAAGTCGGCGTTCGGCTGGCACGTCGTCCAGATCCAGCGCTACCCGCCGGATGCGGACTTCGCCGCCGGGCTCAAGACCGACATCGACAGCGGCAAGACCACCTTCGCGGTCGCCGCGCGCGATGCGTCGGACGACGGATCCGCTGCCCAGGGCGGCGATCTCGGCTGGATCGGCAAGGGCCAGATCACAGAGACCCGGGAGCAGGCGATCTTCGCCGCGCCGGTGGGCAAGGTGAGCGACCCGCTCACCGTGGCAGGCGAGGGTATCTACCTGTTCCTCGTCTCCGCCGAGGAGAACCGGGCGCCGGACGCCGCGCAGAAGAAGATCATCGAGGCCAGCGCCTTCTCGGCCTGGTACTCGAAGCAGAAGGCCACCTACAAGGTCACCCGCGACTCCAATGTCACCGGGTCCACGTCCGGCTGACCCGGGCCGGATCTCGCCGCCGATGCTCGACGCACTGATCGCCGAGGCGCGTCTCCGTTGGGGTCTCGACCCCGCGGCGGGCTTCGCCGTGGTCGTCGCCGAGCGGCTGGTGGCCACCCCGCTCGAGCCGTCGGTGCCGGTCCTTGTGGTTCCCGCCGCCCGGCTCCGGGCGGGCGCCCCGGCCCCCGGGAGCGTGACGCCGCTGCCCGGCCGCCACGGCCCGGCCGGGACCGACCCGGTCGCGGTCCTGCGCCGCCTCTACCCGGCCGACCACCCGGTGGGCCGGTTCGGGAACCCGGTTGCCACCTCGATCGGGGCGCTGGTCGAGGCCGACCTCGCCACCCCGGTCTATCTCGCCCCGGTGGCGCCGGTCGCGGCCATCGCCTCACCGTGGGGCATGCCCTGGATCTCCGCGCGCCTGCGGGCCCCGGACGGCTGCCCGTGGGATCGCGAGCAGACCCACGAGACGCTGCGCAGCCACCTCCTCGAGGAGGCGTACGAGGTCTACGACGCCCTGGCCGACGGCCCGTCCCCGGCGCTCGCGGGCGAGCTCGGCGACCTGCTGCTCCAGATCATCCTGCACGCCCAGCTTGCGGCCGAGGAGGGGGTCTTCGACCTGACCGACGTCTGGGCCGCGCTCGCCTCCAAGATCGTCCGACGCCATCCCCACGTGTTCGGCGAGAGCGAGGCGAAGACTGCGTCCGACGTGAACCGCCAGTGGGAGCGGATCAAGCAGGCCGAGCGGGCCGCCGCCGCGGACGAGGCGGGGGCCGAGACCCCCAAGAGCGCCCTCGACGGCATCAGCCGCTCGCTGCCGGCCCTCGCGGCCAGCCAGGAGATGCAGGAGCGCGCCGCACACCTGGGCTACGACTGGCCGTCCATCGACGGGGTCCTGGACAAGGTCCGCGAAGAGGTCGGCGAGCTGGTGGAGGCGGAGAGCGACGCCCACCGTGCCGAGGAGCTGGGCGACCTGCTGTTCGTGCTCGTCAACGTCGGGCGCAAGACCGGCATCGAGGTGGAGGCCGCCCTGCGCTCCGCCAACGACAAGTTCCGCCGGCGGTTCCGGCATGTGGAGCTGGCCGCCGCAGCGCGCGGTGTGGCCCTCCGCGACATGACCTTCGAAGAGCTGGACGCGCTCTGGGATGCCGCCAAGGCACACGAGCGCGGGGAGACCACCGCATGAGCATCGGCAACCGTCCGCCCACGGGGGGCACCCCGGCCACGTCCGGTATCGGCAACCGCGGCCACGTCCGCGCCGACGGGCGCGGCCCGTCCGACCTGCGCCCGATCGAGATCACGCTCGGGGTCCAGAAGTGGGCCGAGGGATCGTGCATCGTCCGCTTCGGTGACACGCAGGTGCTGTGCGCGGCCACGATCGAGGACCGCGTCCCGCCCCACCTTCGCGGCAAGGGCACCGGCTGGGTCACCGGCACCTACGAGATGCTCCCGCGCGCGACGGCAGAGCGCTCCGAGCGCGAGAGCGCGAAGGGCAAGATCGGTGGCCGGACGCACGAGATCCAGCGGCTGGTGGGCCGCAGCCTGCGCGGCGTCGTGGACCTCGCCCGTCTCGGCGAGCGGACGATCACCGTGGACTGCGACGTCCTGGTCGCGGATGGCGGGACCCGGACCGCGTCCATCACCGGCGGCTACGTCGCCCTCGCCGCCGCGATGATCACCTACGGCATGGACCGCCACCTGACCGGTCATGTGGCCGCCGTCAGCGTGGGCATCATCGACGGCATCAACATGCTCGACCTCGACTATTCCGAGGACTCCCGGGCCGAGGTGGATTTCAACGTGGTGGGCACGGACGCCGGCGCCTACGTGGAGCTCCAGGGCACGGCCGAGGGCAAGCCTTTCGACCGGGTTGCCCTCGACCACCTCCTCGACCTCGCCAACAGCGGGCTGCAGACGCTGTTCGCCGCCCAGACCGAGGCGCTCGCGAAGGTGCGCCGGTAGTGGCTCCGTCCGCGTCCCGGGTCGCGTCCGGAGTCGCGCCGGGGGTCGGCCCGCGGCGGCTGCTGGTCGCCACCCGCTCCGCCCACAAGCTGCGCGAGCTGCGCGAGCTCCTGGCCCTCGCCGACGAGATCGAGCTCCTGGGCCCCGACGACCTGGGTATCCACGGCGAGCCGGACGAGACCGGGCTGACCTTCGAGACCAACGCCCGGATCAAGGCGCGCTACTACGCGGCCGCCTCCGGCCTGCCCACCATCGCCGACGATTCGGGTCTCGAGGTGGATGCCCTCGACGGCGGCCCGGGCGTCTTCACCCGCCGCTACGCCGGCCCCACCGCCACCGATGCCGACAACAACGCCAAGCTCCTCGCCGCGCTCGACGGCCTGCCGGCCGGGCTGCGCGGCGGGCGCTACGTGTGCGCCCTGGCGCTGGCCCTCCCCGGGGAGGCGGGGCCGCGCGGTGGCCAGCGGATGATCGTGCGCCGGGGCACGTGCCGTGGCCGGATCGCCACCGGCCTGCGCGGCGAGGGCGGCTTCGGCTACGACCCGCTGTTCGAGCCCGCGTCGGAACCGCCCGGCGGCCGGACGCTGGGCCAGTGGTCGGCCGCGGAGAAGCACACCATCTCGCACCGGTCGCACGCCTGCGCGCGCATGGCCCCGGTGCTGCGCTCGCTCGGGTACTGAGGGGCCGGTTCGCCCGCGGACCGGGGAGTCACGCGCCGTGGGGGTCCGCCCAGGCCTCGATGCCGTCCTGGGCGCGGTGGTTGAGCGCGATCAGCGTGCGCAGCTCGTCATCGGTCAGGCCGGCCAGCCAGGCCGTCTCCGCGGCGTGGACCAGCGCGCGCACCTGTTGCGCCGCCTCGAGGCCATCGGGCGTGATCCCGACCACGATGCTGCGACGATCGGTGGGGCTGGGCGTCCGGGCCACGAGGCCCCGGCGCTCCAGCGAGTCCAGCAGGCCGGTGACGGTGGCCCGGGTCACGATCAGCCGGTCGCCGAGCTCCGAGGGCGACATCGCCCCGTGATCGCGCAGCTGGCCGAGGACGAGACCGCCGGCCGCGCTCACGCCCAGCGGTCGCAGCAGCCTGCCGATCCGGTCGAGGGCCATGTCGGCCGTGCGGACCATGTTCATCAGGGCCTCGGTCGCGAGGATGTTGGCCTCGGGCGTCTGCTCGTGGTAGTCGGGGGGAAGCTGCACTGTCGCCATGCCGACATGATACGGGTCTTGACAATACGGTGCCTAAGTATATTGTTGGAGACCTGAGGACCGCCATCTCGGACGGTCCCAACCCAAGGAGCGTCCCCATGGCCAAGGTCATCGTCGCGCACCACGTCGTGGACTACGACGCGTGGCTCGCCGTCTTCAACGAGCACCAGGCCGTCCGCCAGTCCCACGGCGCAACGGGCCACGCGATCAGCCGCGGGGCGACCGACCCGAACGCCATCGTGATCGTCAACGACTTCACCTCGCTCGAGGGCGCGCTCGCCTTCTCGCAGGACCCGTCGCTGCCGGACGCGATGCACCGCGGCGGTGTGGACGCCGAGCCCCAGGTCTGGATCACCAACGAGGCCGACGCGGCCGCCTACTGAGCGGACATGGAACCGCCGGGTGGTCCGCGCCTGCCGAGCTGTGGACCATCCGGCGTGCCCTCCTGACGGAGCCACCGGGGAGCGGGTTCCGTCCGAGTCCGGCCGCGGTCCCGTCCGAGTCCGGCCGCGGTCCCGTCCGGACGGCTCGTCAGGGTTCGGGTGTCGTCGCGAGACCGAGGCGAAGCGCCTCGAGCACTGCGGCGGTCCGCGTCTCCACCCCGAGCTTGCCCTTGATGTTGGACACATGGACGCTGGCCGTCTTGCGGCTGATGCCGAGCGCATCCGCGATCGGCTGGTCACCTCCGCCACGGACCAGCAGCCCCAGGACCTCGAGCTCGCGGGACGTGAGGTCGATGCCCGGCCGCCGCACGGGCGTTCGGGCGTCGCGTGGCGCCGGTTCCCGGGCCGTCGCGACAGCCGCCTCCAGGGCCGCCGCGACGATCGAGGTGTCGGCCCGCACGTCGGCCAGGGCGAGGCGTGAGCGCGCGGTGCCGGTACCGGCCATGGCCACCAGCCGGCGGGCGGCATCGGTCGTGCCCGGCTGCGGGAACGCGCCGGATCCAAGGCGCCGGGCGAGCGTGAGCAGCAGCGGCCAGAGCGCCTCGGCGGCCGCCACCTGTCGCTGGGCGAGCAGCAGCTCGAAGGCCGCCTCGAGCGCCTCCTCCACGACGAGCGCGCCGGAGAGGTCGATCGCGGACGGCAGCGCGGCACCCAGCAGCTGCAGGGCGGTTTCGGGATGCCCGAGCCGCGCCTCGACCTTGGCGAGATGGACCTGGTACCGGACCCGGTCCTCCGTGTCGCCGAGCTCGTCGAAGGCCGTGATGGCAGCCCGCATGCGGACCCTGGAGCTCTCGAGGGCGCCAAGCCCGGTCAGCTGGATGGCATCCGTGCCCAGCGCCCGGGCCAGGGCGAGCCGGTCGCCGGTCGTGCGGGCCAGCCGCTCCGCCCGGGCGATCGCGTCCTCCCGCGCAGCGCCATTCCCGGCCCGCGTCGCGGCGATGCTGGCATTGAGCTGGATCATGATCTCCAGGCGCGGGTCGCCGAGCCGCGACGCCGCGGGCATCATCGCGAGGAAGCGGTGCAGGGCGTCATCGGGTCGGCCCTCGGCAATGTCCACCAGGCCCAGGACGGAGTCGGCATGGACGCCCCCGGACACGTCGCCGAGCCGCTCCGCCATGTCCAGGGCCGAGGTCGCCAGCGCGCGTGCCGTCGCCGCATCCTCGTGATGGGCCGAGAACCGGGCGGCCTCGGACAGCGCCCGCTGGCGCACGATCCGCTCGACTGCGCCCGCACGAGCATCGGTCTCGAGCGCGGCCCGGAGTCGCCGGAGTCCGTGGATCTCCCGCCCGGTGGCATTCCACGCCCGTCCCATCGCCACCGCGAGATGCAGGCAGCCATCGGTATCGCCGGTGGCCGCCAGGTGGTCGAAGGCGGCATCGATGTCGTCGTCGGCCGCCGACACCCGGGCAAGCCACGTTGCCTGGTCCGGCCCCACCAGACCCGCGGATGCCTGTATGGCGAGGGCGAGATGGAAGGCGGCGTGCCGGTTCGCGGCCACCTCACGGTCCGTCGCCGTTCCGAGCTCATCGAGCGCGAACTCGCGGACCGTCGCCAGCAGCCGGTATGTGGGACGGGGGTCACGCGAGACGATCATCACCAGGTTGTGCCGGACCAGCTCGTCAAGGTGGGGCGTGCTGCCGGCCCCTTCGCTCGCGACAGCGGCGAAGGCATCGAGTCCGAATGCTCCACGGAACGTGGCCAGGTCTGCGAGCAGCGCGCGCGCACCGGCTGTCAGCAGGTCCACGCCCCAGGCGATGGTGGCCTGCAGCGTCCGGTGGCGGAGCGGCGTGTCCAGTGACGCATCGCCCAGCGCCCCGAGCCTGGTTTCCAGCCGGTGGGCAACCTCCGCTGGCCCGAGCGTTCGCACGTGCGGGCTCGCCAGCTCGAGCGCGAGCGCCAGGCCGTCCAGCTTGCGGCAGATCGCGGCAATCGCCGGAGCCTGGTCCACGGACAGGGTGAAGCCCGGATCCAGCGCCCGCACCCGGTCCACCAGGAAGGCCACCGAGTCGATGCCGGCCAGGTCGTCGACGGGCAGCCGGCGGGCCGGCGGCACGGGGAACGGGCCGACATGGAGCAGCTGCTCCCCCCTGACGCGCAGCGTCGAGCGGCTCGTCGCGAGCACTCGCAGGCGCGGGGCGCGCAGCAGCAGCTCGGCCACCAGGAGCCCCGCATCTGGCAGCTGCTCGAGGTTGTCAAGCACCAGCACGCGATCCGAGCGACTGAGCCGGTCCGCGAGGTCCGCCACCGGATCGCCGCCCGCGAGGTGCATGCCGTGGACGCCGGCGATCGCGTCGGGCACGGTCTGCAGGTCGCGCGAGCCGGAGAGGTCCACGAAGGCCCAGCCGCCGATGCCGGCAGCCGACGCCTCGCGCATGACCCTGAGCGCGAGCCTGGTCTTGCCGCTCCCGCCGGGTCCGGTGAGCGTGAGCAGCCGGTGCTCGGCCAGGAGCGCTCGGGCGCGGATGACCTCCGTGACGCGGCCGATGAACGGGAGCATCTCCTCGGCACGGAGCAGCGACGAACGGGGACGTGGCTGGGTCACCCGGACAGTCTACGGGCGACATCAGTCCGATGGCGTGGGCTCACACGACCATTCGAAGGTGCCCGTGAGCCGCTTGAACTCCGGGTCCGGATGGTAGGGATCCGGCACCTGGGCTGCCGAGAACTGCACCCTGCCACGCAGTCCCTCTGCGCTGATCAGCGTCGCCACCAGGCCCGCTCCACGTGACGCCCGGTAGTCGATCGAGCTCTCCCCGGGCGAGATCGTCGATATGGAGAGATCACCGTCCTCGACCCCGGTCGCGCCCGGACTGCGCCAGATGGAGATGTAGACCGATCGTTCGCCGATCCGTTCCTGCACATCGCGCAGGAACACCCAGGAGACGAACGGGTCACCCGGGCCCCTCCGGCACGTCACCCCGGGGCGCCAGTCGGTCGCCTCCAGCTCGTTGACGGTGATGGTGGCGCTGCCCCGGTGGTCGAGTGGCGCGCCGGCGCTCCGGTAGCCGGGGGCGATCGCGTAGGCGGCCCC
>JBAXFC010000076.1:0-10720 GCA_037140135.1 Chloroflexota bacterium | reverse complement strand
GCCTCCGCCTGATCGCGCGCGGCGCGGAGCTCGTCGGCGGCACGCACACGCGCCGTCACGTCGCGGTAGACCCAGAGGTGGCCGAGGTGCTCGCCGTCGTGGCGGATCGGCAGGTAGTCGCGTTCGAAGACCCGGCCATCGAGGAAGCCGATCTCCTCGCCCACGCTGGACTCGCCGAGGTGGATCAGCTCCTCCACGCCCAGGGCGAACCCCTCGCCATCGGTGAAGCGGCCGCGGATCGCATCCACGATGACCGGCATCGGCCAGCCCTCGAGCATGCGCGGCGAGAACGGCAGGCCGAACACGGCGCAGAACGCGTCGTTGGCGAGGACCGCGTGGTGGCGCTGGTCCTCCACGAGCACTGCGGCCTGGAGGCTCTCGACAAGGGTGGCCAGGCGCGATGACGTCGCCCGCAGGGCGTCCTCGCGCGCCTGGCGCTCGGTGATGTCCTCGCCCAGGGAGGTGACCTGGAGGATCCGGCCGCTGCTGTCGCGCTGGAACGTCCGGTTGAACGAGATGAGCCGCCGCTCCCGCCCCCGGGTCACGATCTCCATCTCGGCGTGGAGCGGCAGCGTGCCGGCCTCGACCTGGGCGCGCAGCTTCGCGTCCTCGGCCTCGGCCGCCTCCGGGTCGTCGGGGACGAGCAGGGCGATGCCCACGCCGCGGCCGATGAGCTCCTCGCGGGTGCGCCCGGTCACCTGCAGCATCCGGTCGTTGAGATAGACGATGCGGGCCTCGGGGTCCATGGCCAGCGCCGCCACCTGGATGGTGTCCAGCGTCTCGCGATAGCGCAGCTGTGCCTCGCCGAGCGCCTCCTCGGCGAGCTGGCGCGCGGTGACGTCGCGGGAGTTGGCGACCAGGACCGGGCGCCCGTGGTCGTCGATGATGCGGCGGGTGACGCTCTCGAGCCAGGCCCAACCTCCATCCGCGGTCTGGTAGCGGATCACCACCGCCACGCCGCGCCGACCCTCGCCCTCGGCCGCCAGCGCGGCCCGGAACTCGTTCACCAGCTGGCGCCGGTCGCCGGCATGGACGTGCCGCAGTGGCCGGCTGCCGAGGTAGTGCGACGCCGGGAAGCCCAGGACACGCTCCACGGACTGGCTCATGTAGATGCAGGTCCCGTGCTCGTCGAGGATCGCGGTGATGTCCGACGAGTTCTCGGTGAGCGTGCGGTGGTACTCCTCGCTCCGGCGGAGGGCATCCTCGGCCTCGAGGCGCGACGTGATGTCGCTGATGCTCCAGACGTGGTGGGTGATCACCAGCTGCTCGTCGCGGACGACGGTCACGGTCAAGTGCGCCCAGAAGGGACTGCCGTCGCTCCGCGTCGCCCACAGGTCCAGTCCTGCTTCGGCGTGGGTCGGACCGGCGAGCAGGCCGGCGAGGGGGTTCGCGGACCCCAGCAGCCCGGCGACCGTCCAGCCGGTGATCGCGGTGAAGGCCGGATTGACGAACACGACGGGGTGGCTGGCAAGGCTGGCGTCGGTGATGACGATGCCGTCCGGCGAAGCCGCCAGCGCCCGGTCGCGGACCCGGATCTGGCGCAACGTCTCCTCGCGCTGGCGAGTGTTGCTCCGGACAAGCGCCAGGACCACGCCCGCGGACGCGAGCGGGAGCAGGAGCGCCACCACGAGCAGGAGCGTGGTGGCGTTCTGCTGGAAGATGGACGAGCGGGCGACCGCGAGCGTCTGGGCGCCATCCACCACGGCCACGAACGCCTCCGACCGGCGCTGGACGTCGTGGCGGCTGCTCTCGAGCTGCGCCCAGTTGGCGAGGAACCAGGGACCCGGGGCGGCCGCGGGAATGGAGCCGAGCAGCTCCCGGTACGTCGAGGTCGCGCCCGTGACCCGCTCCGCATAGAGCTCGAGGTCGGCGAGCTCGGGGGCGTTCTGGAGGTCCGCGGGGAGCCCCGCGATCTGGCTGCGCATCGAGATGACGGCGAAATCGACCTGCTGGAGGGCGGCCGAGGCGCGCTCCGAGGCGAGCGGATCGCCCTGCTCGAGGTCGGCGGTGGCCGATGAGAGGAGCTCGTTGGCGGTGTCGAGCCCCTGGCGCTGCGTGGTCAGGTTGCCCATCAGGCCGGTCTCACTGATCGTCTCCCCGGCCCGGAGCGCCGTGAACAGGACCGCGCCCTCGAGGGCGATCAGCACGCCCAGGAGGACCGTCATCTCGAGGACCCGGGCGCCCGGGCGCCGCTCGCGGAAGGCCCGTGCGATCCTGCTCACGATCGTGGAGCCTCGTCCACGCCGGCGATCCGGGTGTGGCCACTGCGGACGACGGTGTTGCGCCCCGCGGCCTTGGCGGCATCGAGCGCCAGGTCCGCACGCCGGAGCCAGGCGTCCACGGCATCGCGGCTGCCGCCCGGGAGCTCGGCCACGCCCGCGCTGATCGTGATCGTGTCGGCGGCATCGCTGCGCGGATGCGGGATGCGGAGCGCGGCGACCGCGGACCGGCACCGCTCTGCGACCACGACGCCGCCATCCTCGGCCTGCTCGGGCAGGAGGACCAGCACCTGGTCGCCGGTGTAGCGGTAGGCGGTGTCGGCATCCCGCAGGCAGCTCCGGATGGCGCCGGCGACGCGGCGCAGCACCTCGTCGCCCGCCGCGATGCCCATCACCTCGTTGTAGCGGCGGAGGTGGTCCACGGCCAGCATCACCGCGGTGGCCCGGTGCCCGTACCGCTGGGCACGACCGCGAACCCGCCGCAGATCCTCGTCGAGGCGCAGCCGGTTGCCCAGGCGCGTCACCTGGTCGCGGCGGATCTCCTCGCGCAACAGCTCCTGCTGGTGCGCCAGCTGGTCGCCGAGCGCGACGACCCGGCGCTCGAGGCGGGCGAGGCGGGCGGCCACGGCCAGGGCGGCGGCGAGGTCGGCGTCATCAATGGGCCTCGACACGAACCCGTCCGCGCCGGCGGCGAGGGCAGCGGGCACGGCGGCCCGCACGGAGGGCGGGATCAGCAGCACGACGGCGGTGTACGGGGTCTGCTCGAGTCGCTCCCGGGCGCGGACTCGCTCGAGGAGCGAGATGGCGGGGGCGTCCGAGGCCGGCCAGTCCGCGAGCACGACGCTGACGGAGCGCCCGGCCAGGACGGTCATCGCATCCTCGGCATCGAACGCCTGCATCGCCTCGAAGCCGAGCGCCTCGACGGCCCGCGTCAGGGTACGCCTCTCCTCGGGACTGCCGTCAACGACCAGGACGGTCGGCAACGGGGTCTCGCGGGTGGCCGGCTGGACCATTCGAGCCTCGTGCGGGTCCCCCACACCCGTGGCCGCGGGCTGCTGGGACGGCTTGACGCGTAGCCCCGGTCGCCGGGCAGCGAGCCCGGGGCCGTCGGCCGGGGATCGGCGTCCGGATCGTACGCGCACGCGAGAAGCGAACCCACCCCACGGATGGGGGGTCAAGTCCGGACGATGGCGGTCCATCCGGGGAGCGCCGGACCCGGGCGTCTAGGGGACAACCCTGATAGAGCGTCGCCCCTTGGAGGCATATACCTCGAGACAACGCCCGGCGTCGTCGCCCGGCCACGACTTCGCGCCGCAGAGGTGAACATCCGATGACTGCCCTCGCTACCGCACCCGCGATCTCAGGCGCCAAGGGCGCGACCGACGAGTTCCAGCTCGTCGTGTTCGAGCTTGGCGACGAGCGCTACGGGCTCGACATCGACAGCGTGTACGAGATCATCCGGCACCAGCCGGTGACCGCGGTCCCCCAGGCTCCGTCCTTCGTCGAGGGCGTGATCAACCTCCGCGGCCGGATCATCCCGGTCGTGGACCTCCGCCGCCGCTTCGGCATGATGACGGGCTCGCTGACCAAGGCGTCCCGGATCGTCGTCTGCGAGGCCGCCGGCACCCGTGTGGGCCTGGTGGTGGACGGTGTCTCCGAGGTCCTGATGGTCCCCAACGACTCCATCGAGCAGACCCCCGACGTCGCATCGGGCTACGACGCCAACTACCTGCGCGGCATCGCCAAGCTGGGCGAGCGGCTCGTGATCCTGCTCGATCTGGGCGGGCTCTTCGGCGAGGCCGACGCCGCCGCCATCGCGGCCACGGCCGGGTGATCCGCCCGGACCACGGGTGGCAGACCGGAACAGGAATGGAGCGATATCGATGAGCCCTGCGGATGCCCGCATGGATGCCGGCGCCGTCGGAGCCCGCCAGCCCATGCGCGTTCAGCTGGTCAACTGCTATGTCCGCGCAGCCGCGGACGTCATCGCCCAGGAGACACGCGACGCCGTCAAGCGCGGCGGCGTGAAGCTGGAGAAGGACGCCTACACAACCGAGGACGTCACGGCCATGGTCGGCGTCAACGGCGCCATGGGCGGATCCTTCTTCCTCTCCATGTCCGAGAAGACGGCCCTGGGCCTCGTCTCGTCCATGATGGGCCAGGAGTGCGAGACCTTCGACGAGCTGGCCCAGAGCGGCATCGCCGAGCTTGCCAACGTCGTCGCCGGCGCGGCGAGCGTCGGTCTCTCGGAGCTCGGCTACCAGACGAACATCACGCCGCCGCTCCTGCTCCTGGGCTCCAAGGCCAAGATCTCGGCCGTCGAGATCCAGCGCCTGGTGGTCCCCCTGACCACGACGCACGGGCATGTGAACGTGCACGTGGCGCTCCGCGAGAACGGCTGAAAGGCCTGACCACCATGCAGCTCACGTTCGATATCGAGCCGGGCGACATCTCGCTCTGGAGCGACGAGCAGCGGGAGAACATCGAGGCCGTCGAAAGCGGTCTCCTGGTCCTGGAGCGTGGCGGGGTCGATCCCGACACGATCAGCCGGGTCTTCCGCGGCGCCCACACGCTCAAGGGCAATGCCGGGGCGATCGGTCACACCCGGATGCAAGGGCTCACCCACGCGATGGAGGACGTGTTCGGCGCGGTCCGCTCCGGGGAGATCCCGGAGCTC
The DNA here is from genome assembly GCA_037140135.1 of Chloroflexota bacterium. Classification (GTDB taxonomy): domain Bacteria; phylum Chloroflexota; class Limnocylindria; order Limnocylindrales; family CSP1-4; genus CAIXZV01. Next base: position 5,824 of record JBAXFC010000076.1, on the reverse strand, counting down.
GGCTCGCTCGCCGATCCGCTGCTGGCCACCATCGACGTCCTGCGCGACCTCCTCGAGGAGGTCACCGTGGGCCACGTCCTGGTGGATCCCGCGGCCCTCACGGCCGACCTGCGGGCACGCCTTGCGGCTGCCACCGGCGCCAGCGTTTCCCGTGGCGCCGGCGCTGCCGCCGCCAAGGCCGGCGCGGGCTCCGCAGGCATGGCTGTGTCGGATCCGATCCTCGACCGCCTCGTCCACGAGGCGCCCGAGACCGAGGGGCCGAAGTACGTCGTCCGGATCGTCGTTGACGAGAGCTGCGAATGGACCAGCGTCCGCCTCTACCAGGCAGTCGTGGAGGCGACGGAGTCCGGTTCGCTGCTGTCCTGCGTCCCCTCCCGCGAGGAGATCGAGGGCGGCCTGGCCGACCGGCACCTGGCGCTCCTGGTCAAGGGCGACGAGGCGGCGCTGGGCAACCTCGGCGAACGCCTGTCCATGATCGAGGACCTCGGGATCGAGGAGGTCCTGCCGCTCGAGAAGGCGCTTGCCAACGCGTCGCCGGACGCCATCGGCGTCAACATGACCGGCGAGCGGGCGACCGTGGCGCCCGACGTCGCGCCCACGGGTGGCCCGGAGCAGCGGACCGTGGACCTCGGCACCGAGGCCCGTGGCCTCGTCGGCGAGGAGAAGGAGCGGGTTGCGGGCGAGCGGCTCAAGACCGCCGAGCAGACCATCCGCATCGATGTCACCCGTCTCGACGACCTCATGAACCTCGTCGGCGAGCTGGTGGCCCAGAAGACCCGGCTCCTCCGGCAGGCCGGCCAGCTCCACGACCGGCTCGGCGACGACCCGCTCGCCCGCGAGGCCGAGGAGGGCGCCCAGCAGTTCGGCCGGATCGCCGGCCAGCTGCAGGACCAGGTCACCGGCCTGCGCATGCTGCCCATCGAGACCGTCTTCAACCGCTTCCCGCGCGTCGTCCGCGACGTCGCCGCGAAGTTGGGCAAGGAGGTCGCGCTGATCATCGAGGGCAAGGAGACCGAGCTCGACCGGTCCGTCCTCCAGGAGATCGGCGACCCGCTCGGCCACCTGATCCGCAACTCGCTGGATCACGGCATCGAGCTCCCCGAGGAGCGGATCGCCGCCGGCAAGCCGGCCGAGGGCCAGGTCAAGCTCAACGCCCGTCACGCGGACGGCATGATCGTGATCACCGTCGAGGACGACGGCCACGGCATGGACGCCAACGTGCTCCGCCAGAAGGCGGTCGAGAAGGGCATCATGACCGCCGAGCAGGCCGCCGCCCTGTCGGAGGCGGAGGCCTTCGGGATCATCTTCCTGCCCGGCTTCTCCACCGCGCGCGTCGTCACCGACGTGTCCGGCCGGGGCGTGGGCATGGACGTCGTCCGGACCAACATCGAGCGCATCGGCGGCCGGGTGGACATCAAGTCCGTCGTCGGCCAGGGGACCCGCGTCACGCTGTCCCTGCCGCTGACCCTCGCGATCATCGGCGCCATGCTGGTCCGCAGCGGACAGCGCGTCTGCTGCCTGCCCCTCACCGGCGTCGTCGAGACACTGCGGGTGGAAGCCAAGACGATCTCCACGGTCCAGGGCCTGCCCGTGATCACGCTGCGCGACCGGGTCGTGCCCATCGCCCAGCTCGACGGCGCCCTGGGCGACGTCCCGCGGCCGATCCGGCCCAACGAGCGTGGCTTCGTGAACATGGTCGTCGTTCGCTCGCGCGAGCAGGAGCTGGCGCTGGCGGTGGACGAGTTCGTGGGCCAGCAGGAGATCGTGCTCAAGTCGATGTCGACCTTCACCGGCCGGCTCGTGGGCATCTCCGGCGGCACCATCATGGCCGACGGCACCGTGGGCCTGGTGGTGGACATCGGCGCCGTGCTGGATCGGACGTCGCGCTCGGGCAAGGCTGCCTGATCGTGGCCCCTGAGCCGGAGCGGCGCCCCGACGGGCCGGTGCCGGAGCGCGCCCTGCCCGCCCACCGGCCGATCAAGCTTGAACCGGGACAGATCGTGCCGAGGGCGGGAACGGCGGCGGCGAGGACGCCCGCGCCCGCCGCGCGGGGATCGACCGGAACCCCGCTGCGGGCGCCGATCACGCCCAGGCCGACGACGCCGCCGGGCGTGCGGCCCGGGGCTGCAGCGGCCGCCGCACGGCCCGCGGCGACGCCACCTGGCGGCACGGCGCTCGAGCGGCTGGCAACCCGCTATGGGACGTCCACGACACCGGGGGCCGCGAGCCCGGGGGCGGCAGGCGCCGCCCTTCCGCGGCCCGGCCTGACTCCCGCACGACCCGGTTTGCCCCCAGCACGGCCCGCCACGGCGGCGGTCCGGCCCGTGACGCGGCCCGTGCCGCAGCCGGGATCCGGCGTCGCCGTCCACGTGCCCAACCGGCCTGTCCAGGTGCCCGGCGACACGGTCCAGGAGCGGATCGCAGCCCGGCTGGCGATGCGGCGCGCCGCTGCGTCCGAGGCCGGTGCCGATGGCTCCACGACAGGTCGGCCGCCAGCCGGCGCCCGGCCCCTGCCCCGCCCGGGGACCACGCCCTCGGCACCCGCGGCCGGCGCGAGGCTTGCACCCGGGGCCGGCGCGAGGCCGGCCCCCGGCACCCGTCACCTGGCGGCCGGCGGCACGGCTGCGGCTCCGCGCCCTGCGCCCATGTTCGAGCGGCCGCGTCTCGACACCAAGCGCCCTGCCGGGACCACTGGGACCTCCCCCACCCCACCACGGAAGCCCGTGGCACCCCTCGTGCCGCCCACGCCGGCCGAGATCGAGGCCGCCGTGGACCACAAGGCCTACGAGCGGTTCTCCGACGGCGTGAAGTCCCTCCTGGGCTTCGACCTCACCCAGTACAAACGGCCCCAGGTCTGGCGCCGCTCCAACTCGTTCGCCAAGCAGAAGGGCTTCGCGAGCGTGGACGCGCTGGTCGAGGCGTGCCGGACCGATCTCGACCTGCGGACCGCGATGCGCGACATGATCACCATCAACGTCAGCGAGTTCTTCCGGAACCCCGAGGCCTGGGAGGCCCTGCGGAGCGTCGCCCTGCCGGAGCTGCTCAAGCTCGGCCGGCCGATCCGGATGTGGAGCGCCGGCTGCTCGCTCGGCTACGAGCCCTACACCTTCGCCATGATGGTCAAGGAGTCCGGGTCGGGTGCCGACACGCGGATCCTGGCCACGGACCTCGACGAGACCATCCTGGCCCAGGCGCGGGCGTCGATCTACGCGGAGCACCAGATGGTCGGCGTGTCGCCCGCGCGTCGCGGCCGCTTCTTCGAGGAGCGAGACGGTTTGTGGGTCGTCAAGCCGGACCTGCGCGCCATGGTCCAGTGGCGCCGCCAGGACCTCCTGCGCGACCCCTTCCCGTCCGACCTCGACCTCATCGCCTGCCGCAACGTCGTCATCTACTTCACCGACGACGCCAAGGACGTGCTGTACAAGCGCTTCGCTGCCGCGATCCGGATTGGCGGGACGCTGTTCATCGGCGCCACCGAGGCGATTGGCGGTCCGCGGGACTTCGGGCTGCAGATGGTCGCAAGCGGGATCTACCGGCGGATCGCGTAAAGCTCGGGCGCCCCGCGCCCCCGCGGCGCTGTCGCGGCGCCCCCGAGCCCCTGTCGCGGCGCCCGCTGTCTGTTGCCCATCCGAAAGCTGCATTTGACCGCCCACCGGTCGTTAGCGAGCGATTCGCGTTCAGATGACCGGTGGGCGGTCATTTGAGCGTGGAACTGCCTGTTTCGGCCCCGAAGCGGCCCCGACGCGCGCTCGAGCGACCGCTGAGCGGGCATTTGCAACAAACAGGATCCCGGACGCCGTCCCGGAAGGCGCCGCCGCCCACTGCCGCAACGCGACTGTCCGCAGCGGCAGCACCATGCCGAACGTTGCCTTGTGCCGGTCAACGCGACGGCGCGTCGTCACGTCCGCGGGCACGACCAGCCACCGCGACACGGTCCGCACCTGCCAGCCCCGCTCCCGCGCCAGGCGCGGTGCCAGCCGGACCTTCCGATCGAGCCCGGACAACGTGCCCTGGACGTCCGGGATGGCGCTCTTCACCTCGATCACGAGCAGGGAGCCCGTGGGCGGGTGGAACGCGAAGATGTCGATCGAACCGCGCTCGCCGTACACATTGAAGGTCGTCTCCGGCGCCACCTCCCAGCCGGCCGCGCGCAGCAGGGCGACCACCAGCTCCACAAGCTCCGCGTGGCCGGCATCGAGCAGCCGGTCCAGCTCCTCGCCATGCACCTTGATGGTCACGCGCAACTGCCCGCCCAGCGCCGCCACCACCTTCTCCAGCGTGCACACCGGGTAGCTGTCTGCCTTGCTGCGCTCGATCCGCGAGATGATCGGCCGCGACAGCACTGCCTCCGTGGCAAGCCGCTCCTGCGTCCATCCGCGCCGTCGCCGCAACGCGCGGACGGCAAGTCCGAACCGTGTCGTGTCCATCTCCGTCAACGATGGCGGGCGCGGCTCAACGGCGGCCTATGCGACCCCGCCCGGCTCGCGCCCACAACGTCGCGGCGGGCTCGCCGGGGTCGAGGAGCGGGAATGGGCACACGGTCAACCTGCGGCGCCCTTGCGCGCCGTCCGCCTCCGCCCTGTCGCCAGGTCCCTCGCGCGCCTGACGCGCCGCCCGCCCTGCGCGCAGCGGACGTGCGCGGTCGCACGCTCCGCTGGGAGGGCCCCGCCGGCGACCGCAGCTGGCCACCAGCGCCCGAACGCGGCGGGCGGGGGCACTGGACCGCCCCGCGGAAGGAGCACCGCGACCCCTACGCCGCACGAGGACGACCGGGAGACAGAAGACCCGCCGTCCCCGGCGGGTCTTCGTCGATGGGTGCGCTCAGCGGCCGCCTATCCGGAGCTCTTGTTCATCTGGCTGACCTGGTTGTTCAGCGAGTTGGTGGTCGTCTGCATCAGGGCCAGGTTCTTCTCCATGGCCGTGAACTTGGCCTCCAGCGAAGCTTGGCGCAGCGCGATGCGCGTGTTGACAGCCGCCTCCCGGCTGTCGAGCTGCGTCATCTGCGACGTGATGGAGGTCAGCGACGACGAGATCCTGCCCCCAGTGGTCGTCCAGTTCCCGAGGGTCGTGGCCATGGACGCGAATGCACCGGAGGATCCGTTCAGCAGGCTGGACACCGAGCTCGAGTTGGCCTCCAGGGCCGCCGTGAGTTTTGCCGAGTCCAGCACGAGCCGGGTGGTGGTCCCGACCTTGGAGCCGAGTGCCCCGCTTGTCAGGCCGATGTCCGCCAGCGTCGTGAACGCCCCGGACGTCGAGACCTGGGAGGTGAGTGCACGACGGAGGTTGAGCGCGAGGCTGCGGACGTCCGGCTCTCCGGCCAGGGTCCCCCGAGGGCGGGTCGGGCTGTTGGCAGTCACCGTGTCAAGGCTGTCCGCGAGGGCGTTGTAGGCGGTCACGAGGGTTGTCAGCGAAGCGCTGACCGCGGTGGTGTCGGGTGAGACGGTCATCGTGGACGTCCCCTCGGCGAGGAGCGTGATCGTCACCCCTTCGACGGCCGTGGAGACCTTGTTCGTGTCTGCCGTGTACGTCTTGCCGTCCACGGTGACCTGGGCCTGGGTGCCGAGGGTCTGGGCATCGGTCGTGCCGGGTGCCAGCTTCAGCGCAGTTGCGAGGGCCCCAGTGTCGGCGATGGCGATCGGCGCCGCGCCGCCGGTCCTCGAGGTCAGGACAAGCTTGTCGGTGCCCCGGTTGAGGCTCGCCGTGACCCCCGCCGACGAGCTGTTGATCCGGCTGATGACGGTGGCGAGGGTGTCCGTGGTGGTGTCATAGGCGATCGACACGCCGTTGATCGTGAGCGTGCCGGCACCGCTGGTGAGGCCGGAGA
>JBAXFC010000075.1:0-10848 GCA_037140135.1 Chloroflexota bacterium | reverse complement strand
CACCTACGCCGCCGAGCTGCGCCTGGTCCTGGTCGTCGGCCTGTTCGCGGCCGCGTTCCTGCCGGCGGGCACCGCCGCCGACGCCACGCCGCTCGCCCTCGCGGTCGCCGTGGCGGCGCTGGTCGTGAAGCTGGTCGCTGCCGCGGCCGTCCTGGGCGTGCTGGACGCGACGCTGGCCAAGCTCCGGATCCTCGCCCTGCCCGGGCTGCTCTGGACGGCCACGCTGCTTGCGCTGGTCGGCCTCGCGACCCGCATCTGGCTGCCGGCATGATCGCCGACCAGCTTTCCGCCGCCGAGGTCGTGGACGCCTGTGCGGCGGCGATCGTGGTGCTCGGGATCCTGATGGCCGCCACGCGGTCGATCGGGCGCTCGATCTGGATGGTCGCTGCCCAGTCCGCGCTGGTCGGCCTGTGCGCCGCCGCCGTGGGCGTGGCGACCGGCACGACGCACCTGGTGCTCGGCGGCCTGCTCGCCATGGGCGTCAAGGGCCTCGTGGTGCCGGTGGTCCTCGCCTCGATCCTGCGCCGCTCGCCGATCCGCACCGAGCGCCACCCGTTCCTGCCGCCACGACTTGCGCTCGCGGCCGCCGTGGCGATCGTCTTCGCCGCGAGCGCCGCGGCGGACGGGGTGCCGCACCTCGCGGGCCTCACCTCCACCCGCGCGCTGCCGGCCGCCATCGCCCAGGTCCTGACAGGCCTGCTGATCGTGATGACGCGGCGCAAGGTGCTCTCCCTCGTGGTGGGCCTGCTCGTGTTCGAGAACGGCATCGCGCTCGCGGCGTTCTCCCTGACGTACGGGATGCCGCTCGTGGTGGAGATGGGCATCCTGTTCGACGTGCTGATCGCGGTCGTGGTCGCATGGGTCTACGCCCGGCGGATGATCGAGACGTACGGCACCACCTCCACGGACGACCTCCGGAGCCTGCGCGGGTGATCGAGACGCTCGCGCTGGTCATCGTCCTCGCGCCGGCCGCGGCCGGCCTCGGGGCCTGGCTCGCCGGATCGAGGACCGGCCTCCTGCTGGCCTGGGCCGGGTACCTGGCGGCCGCGGTGGCCGGCGTCGCGCTCGCCTGGCAGGTCTTCGCCTCCGGCGGGGTCCACGCTCTTGGCGGCCTGGTCGCCGTCGATGCGCTGGGCGCCTACCTGCTGCTGCTCGTGCTCGCCGTGGCGGCCATCGCGCTGGCCGGGTCGCCGGACCACCTGGTCCATGAGCCCGATGGCCCGCATGCCGGCCGCTACTACGCCCTCTTCAGCTGGTTCCTGGCCGGCCTTGCCGCGGTGCCCCTCCTCGACAGTCTCGGGCTGGTCTGGGTGGCGATCGAGGCCACGACGATCGTGTCGGCCCTGCTGGTGGGCTACGGCCGGACCCAGCAGGCGATCGAGGCGGCCTGGAAGTACCTGATCCTGGGCTCCATCGGCATCGGCTTCGCGCTGCTCGGGACGCTGCTGCTGTACGCGTCCTCGGTGGGGGTGCTGGGCGAGACCAGTGACGCCCTCTCCTGGACGCGCCTGGCCGGGATCGCCGACCGGCTGGACCCGGCCTTCGTCCGGCTCGCGTTCATCTTCGCGCTCGCCGGGTACGGGACCAAGGCGGGCCTCGCGCCCTTCCACACGTGGCTGCCCGACGCCCACAGCCAGGCGCCCAGCCCCATCTCGTCGATGCTCTCCGGCGCCTCGCTCGCGGTGGCGCTCTATGCGCTGGCCCGCTTCCAGGTGGTGACGGCCGGAGCCCTCGGGGCCGGGTTCCCGGGCACGCTGCTGGTGGCGTTCGGCCTGCTCAGCCTTGCCGTGGCCCTGCCGTTCATCGTCGCCCAGGGCGATCTCAAGCGGCTCCTCGCCTACTCCTCGATCGAGCACATGGGCCTTGCGACCCTGGCGCTCGGATTCGGTGGCCCGCTGGCCCTGCTCGGCTTCACGCTCCACATCCTGTGCCACGGCCTGGCCAAGGCGACCATCTTCCTCGCGGCAGGGCGCCTGGTGGCGGAGCGGGGGAGCCGCCGGATCGGCCGGCTGACCGGGAGCCTGGCCCGCTCGCCGGTTGACGGCCGGGCACTGGTCCTCGCGGCGGCGATGCTGGCGGGACTGCCGCCGTCGGGCATCTTCGTCGCCGAGCTGGCGGTCCTCTTCGGCGGTGTGCAGCGCGGGTACGGGGTTGCCGCTGCGACCGCGGGCGTGCTGCTGGCCCTGGCGGTGGCCGGGCTGCTGTTCCATGTGGTGCGGGTGGCCGTGGGGCCTGATCGCGGTGCGGCGGCGGACCGGGAGACCGGGGACACGCCGGTGGTGCTCGACGGCCCGGTCCGCACCCGGCGGGCCTCGGTCGGCTGGGCGGTCCTCTACGGCGCCCCCCTGGCCGTGGTCATCGTGCTCGGCCTCTGGACGCCGTCGCCCCTGCGGGCCGTGCTCGACCAGGTGGTCGCCGTGCTGGGTGGCGGGCATGGCTGAGCCGCGGGCGGGCTCGCCCGGAGCCACGTCCGGGGTCGTGGGGCCCGTTGCTGGCGTGCCGGCCGTGATCCAGGTGACCGCCGATGCCCTGGGCCCAGGCGTGCGCCGGGTCCTCGACGAGGGCGGCCGGTTCGTGATGCTCACCGGGCTCGACGAGCGGGGGCTTGGCGGCGACGGGCTTGCCGTCGAGGCGGTCGCGGTCCGCGCGGACCGCAGCCTCGCGCGCTTCCGGGTCGCGCTGCCGGTCGATGGGGCCGCCTACCCCTCGATCACCCCGCTCGTGCCCGCCGCCCACTGGGACGAGCGTGAGTTGCGCGACCTGCTGGGCATCGTGCCGGTGGGGCACCCGGACTCGCGGCGCCTGGTCCTCCACGAGCGCTGGCCGCGCGGCTACCACCCGCTGCGCAAGGACGTGCCCGCGGGCGAGCGGCCGCCGCTGGCGGACCGGCGCTTCGTCCCGTTCGAGGTCCACGGCGAAGGGGTGTACCAGCTCCCGGTCGGCCCGATCCATGCCGGCGTCATCGAGCCCGGACACTTCCGCTTCTCGGCGATCGGAGAGCGCGTGCTCCACCTCGACGCCCGCCTCTTCTTCACCCATCGGGGGCTGGAGAAGCTGGTCGAGGGGCGGACGTTCGGACGGGCACTGCCCCTCGTGGAGCGGGCGTGCGGGGTGTGCACGGTGACCCATGCGCTCGCCTACGCGCAGGCGGTGGAGGAGCTCACCGGGGTCGCGGTGCCGGATCGTGCCCGCTGGACCCGCGTCCTGCTCGCCGAGCTCGAGCGGCTCTACAACCACGTGGGCGATCTCGGCAACATCTGCGCCGGCATCGGGTTCACGTCCGGCGTCGCGCGCCTGGGCTGGCTCAAGGAGCGGCTGCTGCGCGTCAACGACGGCCTCACCGGCCACCGCTACCTGATGGGCGTGGTGGCGCCGGGCGGGCTTCTCGCCGACCTCGATCCGGGCGCGCTGGCCGCGCTGCCGGCGCTCCTCGACGAGACCGGGCACGAGCTCGCCGCGGCCGTGCGGGCGCTGGTCCGCTCCGACGGCGTCATGGCCCGCCTCCATGCCACCGGCATCGTCCCGACCGGGACCGCCGCCGCGCTTGGCGCCCTGGGTGTGGCCGCGCGGGCGTCGGGGATCCATGCGGACCTGCGGGTGGACCGGCCGTATGCCGCGTACGCCGGGCTGGGGGTGGAGGTGGTGACCGCGTCCGCAGGTGACGCCGCGGCGCGCTTCCACGTCCGTGCTCAGGAGGCCCACGAATCGCTGCGCCTGCTGCGCGAGGTCCTGGCCCGGCTGCCTGAGGGCCCGGTTGCCGCCGATCCGCGCGATGCCGTCGTGCCGGCGCCCGGTGCCACGGCCCTGGGCGCGGCCGAGGGTCCGCGCGGCGCCTCCTGGATCTGGCTGCGCGCCGGCGCGGACGGGACCGTGGACCGGCTCCGCCTCCGGTCCGCCTCGTTCGCGAACTGGCCCGTGGTGGCTGCGGCCGTGCCGGGCAACCTCGTCCCGGATTTCCCGCTGATCAACAAGAGCTTCGAGCTCTGCTACGCCTGCACGGACCGCTGACGATGCCGATGGACGTCCTCGACCGGATCCTGCGCCCGCTCCGCCGCGGACGGGTCACCAGCCGCTACCCGGTGGCGCCGCCGGAGCTGCCGGCCGCGGCCCGAGGCCTGCCGGAGCTCGACGCCGCCCGGTGCGACGCGGCGGGCGCCTGCGCAGTGGCCTGCCCGACCGGTGCGATCCGTCTTGCGGCGGGGTCGTGGTTGCTCGACGCCGGGGCCTGTGTGCTGTGCGGGGCCTGCGCGCAGGCCTGCCCGACGGGTGCGCTGGTCACGGGGCACCGGATCGAGCTGGCATCGGACGTGCGGGCGGGCCTGGTGGTCGAGCGCGCCGTGGGGGCCGGCCTTGTGATCGAGCGGACGGCGGGGACGGACCTGGTGGTCGAGCTGGACCCGGGCGTCGAGCTGGACCCGGGGGCGCGGCCATGAGCGGACGCCCGGAGCTGCCCATGCACGACCCGGCCGCCGCGGAGGCGCTCGAGCTGCGGCGTGCCGTCCGCCGGGCCTTCGGGCGGTCGCTCCATGTCCGCCACCTCGACGCCGGCTCCTGCAACGGCTGCGACTGGGAGATCAGCGCGCTCCTCAACCCGTACCACGACCTCGCCCGGCTCGGCATCGACGTGGTCGCCTCGCCCCGGCACGCGGACCTGCTCCTGGTCACCGGGACGATGACGCGCAACCTCGAGGAGGCGGCCAGGCGCACCTACGAGGCGATGCCCGAGCCGCGGATGGTGGTCGCAACCGGCGCCTGTGCGATCAGCGGCGGGGTCTTCGCCGGCAGCTATGCGGGGCGCGACGGCGTGGGCGAGGTGCTCCCGGTGGATGTCTGGATTCCCGGCTGTCCGCCCCGGCCGGAGGCCCTGATCCACGGGCTGCTGGTCGCGGTGGGACGGATGGCACCATTCCGGGGGTAGCGCCGAGGGGTCTCGACCGGTCGCCCCTGCCGCCCGCCGACTCGTGCGACACTGGCGTCCCGCCGCCGGCATCGCGTCGCGGCGCGGCGTCGCCCATCCCCATCGTCTCCCACCTTGGTTGCATGTCCCGCAGCAGCGTCCGACTCCGCCCCTGGCAGCACGCAGCGCTCGCCCGCTATGGCGCCTCCCGCAACGCCGACTTCCTCGCCGTTGCGACCCCGGGCGCCGGCAAGACCACCTTTGCGCTGACCGCCCTGCGCATGGCGCTTGCCCAGCGGCCCGCCCGCGTGGTCATCGTGGCGCCCACCGCGCACCTCAAGGTCCAGTGGGCGGCGGCTGCCGCAAAGCTCGGCCTCCACCTGGACCCCGCCTGGTCCCCGGCCGATGGCGGCATGCCGCCGGACATGCACGGCGTCGTGACGAGCTACCAGCAGGTGGCGATGAGCGCACCCGACCTGCGGTCCATCGCGCGCGGCGCGTACATCGTCCTCGACGAGGTCCACCACGCCGGCGACGAGCAGGCCTGGGGCGATGCCGTCCGGCACGCGTTCGACGGATCCGCCCGGCGGCTGTGCCTGTCGGGAACGCCGTTCCGCTCGGACACCCGGGCGATCCCGTTCGTGCGCTACCACGACGAGGAGGCGGTGCCGGACTTCGAGTACGGGTACGGCGATGCGCTCCGCGACGGGCGGGTCGTGCGACCGGTCTACTTCCCGCGCGTCGGCGGCGAGATGGAGTGGAGCGCACCGGACGGCGCTGTCCATTCCGCGACCTTCGATGACCCCTTGGCCAACCAGCTCGCCAACCAGCGCCTGCGGACCGCCCTCTCGATCGATGGCGAGTGGCTGCCCACCGTCCTGCGGGATGCCGTTGCCCGGCTGGCCGATGTGCGGCGTCACCAGCCCGACGCGGGCGGCCTCGTGATCGCCATGGACCAGGACCACGCCCGGGGGATCGCGCAGCTGCTGCGGGCGGAGATCGGGCAGCCGGCGGTCGTGGTCACCTCGGACGACCCGGAGGCCTCGTCGCGGATCGCATCCTTCGCCTCCGGGCGCGATCCGTGGCTCGTGGCCGTGCGCATGGTGTCCGAGGGCGTGGACATCCCGCGGCTGCGTGTCGGCGTCTACGCCACGACCGTCACCACGGACCTCTTCTTCCGCCAGGCCGTCGGGCGGTTCGTGCGCTGGGTGCCCGGCATCCGCGACCAGCGGGCCTGGCTGTTCATCCCCGACGACCTGCGGCTGCGCATCCGGGCGTCCGAGATCGCCGAGGCCCGGCGCCACTCGCTGCGCAAGAAGGCGCGCCCCGATGGCGAGGAGGACCTGCCCGAGCGGAACGGGCCCGACGACCAGCCGATGATGGGCGACCAGCTCTCCCTGTTCGCGGCCCTGTCCGCGGTGGTCGCCGGTGATGGCGCCGCATACCCGGCGTGGCTCGAGCCGCTGCCCGATGAATGGACCGATGGCGCAGATCCCTCCATCGACTTCGAGCTGGGGCCGCCGCCCCCGCTGGCGGCGCTCCCCGACGACGGCAGCGGCCTCACCCGTCGCGAGGTCAAGGACCGGCTCCGCACAGCCAATGCCGAGGCCGCGAAGGACATCGCCCGCGTGTCCGGGCTCTCGTACGCCGCGGTCAACCTGGAGCTCAACCGGCTCTCGGGGATCCGGCGCGTCACCGAGGCGACCAGCGAGCAGCTCCAGACGCGCCTGGGCGCGGCGCGCCGCTGGCAGTGGCGGCTGGGGAAGTAGGACTCGGTCCGATCGCCCCCGGTCCTTGGGGTCCGTGCCAGCCCGGCCAGTGCCTCTCCCGTTGCTGCAGCTGACCCACAGCGGGGCCGAGACGCCGACCGTGTCGGTCGTCATTTCCCGCCGCCGGCTCCATCCACCAGCCAAAGAAGCTACCCGATGAGGTCGCTCGACGACGAGCCCGCCGGGGCTGTGTCCGGCGTGCTCGTGCATGGGCCAGTGGATCCTCGCGCCAGCGATCTTCTGGCCGAGAAGCCTGCTCCGCCTTGTCTGGGACGCGTCCCGCTCGCGCATCCGGCCCCGGTCTTCCGAGGTGTTGATCTCGACCTTCAGGGCGTAGGTGTAGAAGTCATTGCCCCACGAGACCCAACACGTGTCACCGCTGCCGAGGCGAAGCTCGAGACCATGGTCCAGGGTGTCGAAGTCGGGTTGGCGGTCCCAGAACGGGAGGTCCAGGTCGTTACGCACCTCGTCGTAGGCGACGCCCACGAGCCGCTGCCCGACGAGCGAGCGAATGTCACGCTCCAGCCGGGCGCGTGCCTCTTCGATCCCCACCAGAACACCCTGCATCTGGCCGTCTGCTGAGGCAACGGGAGGTGCCTTACCCAACGATGAGTCCGCGGACCGCTCCGCCCTCGTGGCTCATACCCCATCCCGCCCGTTCCGGGTCGCAGCTCTGCACGAGCGGCCGCCGTTGGACACATATCCGGGTTCGACGTGCGCCGGCGGGGGCGGCTGCTCCCCTCGTAGCCGTCAGAGCGCCAGCAGGTACCGCTCGCGCTCCCAGTCCGACGAGGACCCGTAGACCATGTCGAGCTCGGGTGCCAGCATCGCGAGGTACGCCTCGACCGTCGCCGCCCCGAGTCCCGCCCGTGCCGCCGCGCTGCCGGACAGCAGCGCGTGCGCCTCCGCGATCGACCGCGGCAGCCGCACCAGCGACGTGTCCGCGTACGCATCCCCGGTCGTCATCGCCGGCGGCTCGAGCTGATCGCGCATCCCCTCGAGGCCAGCCGCGAAGTGACCGGCGAACACGAGGTATGGGCTGGCCTCGGCGGCCGCATCGCGCTGCTCGAAGCGCGTGGACCCGGGCGACCCGGTGATCGCCCGTACGGCGAGCGTGCGGTTGTCCATGCCCCAGCACAGGACCGTCGGGCAGAACGAGTAGTCGTTGCGCCGGTGGTAGGCATTGGCCGACGGGCTGCCGAAGAGCGTCTGCTCCGGCATCCGGCGCAGCAGGCCCGCGACGTAGTGGCGGCCTGCGGCCGACAGCCCGTGGCCGTCGAAGAAGATGTTCTCGCCGCCGCGCCACAGGCTCTGGTGGACGTGCATGCCGCTGCCGGACTGGTCGGTCCAGGGCTTGGCCATGAACGTGGCCTCGAGCCCGGCTCTCCGCGCGAGCGCCCGGATCGACGACCGCAGCAGGATCGCCCGGTCCGCGGAGAGGAGCGCGGGGCCGTGGAGGATGTTGACCTCGAACTGGCCACCCGAGTACTCGGGGTTCGAGGCCTCGATCGTCACGCCCATGGTCCGCAGGCTGTTGCGCACCTCGACCAGGATGTGCTCGAACTCGGCGCCCTTGGTGATCGAGTAGTTCTCGATGTCGGGGTAGACCGGCTGACGGGTGGCCGGGTCGAGCAGGTAGAACTCCAGCTCGGCGGCGCACGAGACGCGGAGGCCTTCTGCGGCCAGGGAGGCCAGCACGTGCTTGAGGCTGGAACGGCCGCAGAAGGCGGATGGCGTGCCGTCGGGCTCGTGGAGGTCGGCGAAGACGATGGTGGTGTCGGCCTGCCAGGGGTTCGGCCGCGCGGACTCGAGGTCGGGCGCCAGCACGAGCGCCGGCCCATCGACTGCGGCGCCGGCCCCGAAGCCGCGGACCGCCACGCTCCGCGGAACGGTGAGGCGGCGGCTGTCGAGGGCCTCGGTGCGAACGCGGGTCGTGTGCGCGTGGCCGAGCAGGTCGGTCCACAGGAGGTCCGTCCAGGTGGTGCTCATGACGCCTTCCAGTAGCGCTGCAGCTCCCAGTCGGTGATGGCGGCGTCGAACATCGCCTGCTCGGCGCGGAGGAGGGGAGCGGAGTTCAGGGGAAGGTCCTCGCCCAGCCAGTCGGAGAGCCAGGATGCCGATTCGAGTCGGCTGGCGGCGTCGACGAGCGAGACCGTCTCGGCGCCTCCCGCGGTTCCGGCGATCGCCTCGGCGACGCAGGCCACCGCGATTGCGACCGCGGTCTCGGGGCTGGCCTCGGAGCTTGCGCGCACGACGGCGTACCCCTCGCCGGCCTCGACCGACAGCGGGCCCGCCCGGAACGCGGTGACCGACGGCGATGTCAGCCCCCGTGCATCGGCAGCCAGCGCGGCCAGCACGCCCGCATCGACGACAACCCCGACCGGCAGCGCAACCTCCACGTCCCACGTGGACGGCGATGCCCCGGGAAGCGGCCGGGTCATGAACGTGGCATCGAGGCCCGCCGCCCTGGCGACCTCCTTGATCGCGCCCTTCGTGACCACACCGGCCTCGCCCGCCGCGCGCAGCCCCATCGACCCGAGGCCCAGGCGGAAGGCGCCGTCGCGATCCACCTCGATCGTCTCGACGCGGATGCCGGCCCCGTCGAGGCCTGCCGCGACCGTGGTGAGGACGCGGTCCGCCGCCCCGTGGATCAGGTCCAGCTCGAGCGTGGCCGGCCGGTCCGGCGCATGCATCAGCCGCCCGCTGACCGCCAGCCGCACCGACGTCAGGCCCAGGGCGGCCGCCCGTTCCGCGACCTTCGCCAGCGTGGATCGCGCGGCGACCCCGGTCGTGTGCCCGTGCTCGTCCCGCAGGTCGCCGAACACGTAGGCCTCCGCGGGCGCCCACCCCACCTGGCGGATCGTGGCCGGATCCGCGTGGACGTAGAAGTCCGGGTAGCCCGTGGTGTAGTTGGAGAAGCGCGTCTCCTGCACGAGGTCCGCGTGCACGTCGCACACGAGCATGCCGTCGCAGAACCCGAGGGGCTTGTCCACCCCGCCGAGGAACAGGTCCACGGGGACCCGCTTGCCACGCCATACCCCGAGCCGGTCCGCGAACGAGATGCGCACCGTGTGCACCTCGCCCGAGGCCGCCGCCTCTCGTAGCCAGTCCAGACCCTGTGCCACCCGTCCCACTCCTGGTCGCTAGATGCGCTCGAACAGCGTTGCGATTCCCTGGCCGCCGCCGATGCACAGCGCAGCCACGCCGTAGCGCCCGCCGCGCCGCGCCAGCTCGTGGAGCAGTGTGACGGCGATCCGGCTTCCCGAGTTGCCCAGCGCATGGCCGAGCGCGATGGCGCCCCCGTTGACGTTGACGCGGTCCTCGTCGAGGTCCAGCTCCCGGACGCAGGCGATGACCTGGGCCGCGAAGGCCTCGTTGATCTCGTACAGGTCGATGTCGGTGGTGGCCAGGCCTGCCCCGTCGAGCAGGCGCCGGATCGCGGGCACGGGGCCCAGCGCGAAGTGGGCAGGGTCGATGCCGACGACCGCGGTGCCCAGGATCCGGGCCACCGGCACGAGGCCGCTGCCGGCCGCCCAGTCCTCGCCGGCGAGGACGAGCGCGCTCGCCCCATCGCTGATCGGGGACGCGTTGCCCGCCGTGATGTCCTGCGAGGCGGGGTGGTACGGACGCAGCGAGGCGAGGCGCTCGACGGTCGTGTCGGGCCGCACGGTCTCGTCCTGCGCGACGACGGGGTCCGATGTCCGGGGTCCCGGCACGGGGACGACCTCGGCGGCGAAGCGTCCGTCGCTCCACGCAGCCGCCGCACGGACGTGGCTGCGCGCCGCCCAGGCGTCCATCGCGGCCCGGGTGATCCCCAGCTCGGTCGCCACGATCTGGGCGCCTTCGGGCATGTCGATCATCGTCCCGTCGGCCTCGAGCGCCGGATGCTGGGGTCCGCCGCCGCCGCTCCAGATCGCGTCGCGGGCCACGAGCGGACCCACGTACCGGGGGTTGGCCGGCTTGAGGATCGGCCAGGTGGAGCGGCTCATCGTCTCGACGCCGCCGGCCACGCCAAGCCGCGTGGACCCGAACCCGATGGAATGGGCGAGCGCGTTGACCGCGGACAGGCCCGATCCGCAGTAGCGGTTCATCGAGAGCCCGGCGGCTGTCACCGGCAGCCCGGCGAGCAGCGCCGCGAAACGGGCGACGTTCCCCATGGCCTCACCGGACGCGTTGACGATC
>JBAXFC010000074.1:0-10869 GCA_037140135.1 Chloroflexota bacterium | reverse complement strand
GCCTCGTCATCTGGACCTGGGCGACGATCCCGGCGGCAGCAGCGATCGCCCACACCGCGATCCAGAGAGTGCCGGCCGTGTACACCGCCACGAGCGCCCCCCCGCCGAGCGCATCGGTCTTGACCGCCCCGAGCATCAGCGCGAGCCCGGCGGCGAGCCAGCCCGCCCCGGCCACCGCGGTCAGCACGATCGCCACGTGCTTGGGCGCATTGGCGGCCATCGCGACCAGCGCCACGACGGCGCCGCCGACGATCGAGATCAGGACCACCAGGAGCCCGCCCGGGTTGAGCCCGATCGCGCCGAGCACGAGCTGCGTGACGGCGAACCCGAGGCCGCCCGCGACGACGACCACGGCGCCCCACCAGTAGAGGTAGCTGAACAGGGCGAACACGAGGGCGAGCACGACGCCGACGCCAACGCCCAGGATGCTGGCGAGGAAGCTCTCGCCGAGCAGGACGGAGACGGCGCCCGCCCCGGCGGTGAAGCCTGCGAACAGGCCCCAGACCGGCAGCAGGAGCATGAACCAGCGGAACCCGCCGAAGCAGAAGGCCAGGCCGAGCACGATGCCCAGCAGGCCGATCAGGATCCCCTCGATGGACATGGCGTCAACGATCTCCCTGTGGCCGTCGCATCGGGTGACGGCGATCCGGCGGCACCGCCGCGTGCAGATGACTCCTCAAGGCGCGGCGGCTCAGGTGCGTGGCGCGAGCTCCGGCCCGACGGCGACGATCGTGTCGTCATCGATGGCGAACGCCGTCCCCTTGAACCGGCCGCCGGGCGCCATGAACTCGATCCCGCGGTCCCCGTCGCGTCCGGCCAGGAGCTGGTCCGTCGCCATGACGTGGGGCCGCATCTCCGCGTCGCCGAGCAGCTCCCCGATCGGCCGGAAGATCGAGAACGGGTACGCGGCCCCCAGGTACCGGCGCCCGCCGGCGTTGGCCTCGCGCAGCCGCCAGTCCACCACGACGCCCTGCCGGTTGCGCAGCACGTCGAACACGATGACCGCCTCGCGCAGGCTGTCGAACAGTTTCCGGTAGCGCCGTTCGGAGCGTTCGAGCGCCTCCCGCCCGCGGCGCAGGTCCGTGATGTCGGTGAAGGTGGAGACCACCGCGTACGGCGCCTCGTCGGGAGCGTGGCGCATCGGCTCCGAGCTGGTGGAGATCCAGCGCACGACATTGTCGGGTGTTCCCACGCCCATGATCGCCCCGACCTGTGGCTCTCCGGTCCGCAGGGTCACCATCGCCGGATGGTCCTCGCCGGGGAACGGATGGCCATCCTCGTGGATCGAGCGCCAGCCCGGGTCCATCGACGTCTTGCCTTCGAGCTGGTCCTCCGTCATGCCGAGGATCCGCGCTGCCGCCGCATTGGCCATGACGATGGCCCCGGACGGGTCCTGGACCACCACGCCCTCCGCCATCGCGGTCACGATCGAGCGCAGTCGCTCCTCGCTCTCGGCGATCCGCTGCTCGTACTCGCGGGTGCCGGTGATGTCCTCGAGCGTCCAGACCGTCTCTGCCCTGACGTCCTCCGGGTGCATGGCGCGCCCCGCGAGGCGACCCCAGAAGCGCGTTCCGTCGAGCCGCATGAACTCCAGGTCTGCGACGTACGTCAGCCCGCCCGCCATGATCGGGTAGGCGACCTCGCCGAGGGCCAGCCACGCCTCCTCGCTGGCGTAGATGTCGTGCGTGGAGATGCCGGCCATGCCGCCCGGCGGGTGGCCGAACATCTCCTCCATCCGCCGGTTGGTCCACGCCAGATGGCGGCGCACGGCCTTGCAGATGCCGAGCGGTGAGGTCTCGAGGATCAGGTTGCGATCCCGCAGGCCTGCGGCGATCTGCTCCTCGAGCGCCTGGCGGTCGGCGTCGGCGGTCTTCTGCGCGGTCAGGTCGCGGACCAGGCTGTGCAGGTAGCGGACCCCGCCCACCTCGAACCCGCGCGAGCTCACCTCCACCGGGAAGGTGCTGCCGTCCGCGCGCCGGTGGACGGTCTCGAACCGGATGCCGCCTTCGATGGCGCGCTGCATCTGGCCGGCGACGGCACCCATCGTGTCGGGCGCCCGCAGGTCGCGGATCGAGCGCCCGATCATCTCGTCGCGCGCGTAGCCGTAGGCCTCGAGCGCGCGGTCGTTGACATGGACGATCGTGCCGTCGATGCCCACGATCATCTCGATCTCGTTGAGCCGCTGGTCGAGGCTGCGCAGGCGAGCCTCGTCGAGGGCGTGCGCGGCCAGTCGTCGCTCCTCGGTGATGTCCACGAACGTCATCACCACGCCGT
The DNA here is from genome assembly GCA_037140135.1 of Chloroflexota bacterium. GTDB lineage: Bacteria > Chloroflexota > Limnocylindria > Limnocylindrales > CSP1-4 > CAIXZV01. Next base: position 8,595 of record JBAXFC010000074.1, on the reverse strand, counting down.
CGGGTGCTCCCCCCGACGTGTGCAGCGGCTGGCCGCTCATCCGGACCCAGGTGAGGCTCCCGTCCGCGTGGCGGACCGCGCCGACCCGGCCGTCGATCGGGAGGCCGCTGGTCATGACCTCGGTGCCGGGGTGGATGCGGATCGGGGTGACGCCGTCCTCCTCCAGCATGGCCCAGCCGGCCGGGGGCGGCTCGCCGAACTCCAGCTGGATGCGGTTGAGGCCCAGGATCCGCTCGGCGGCCTTGTTCACCATGCGCAGGCCACCGCTCCGGGTGGAGACGACGACGCCCTCCTGCATGGCGCCGATCACGAGCCGGTCGAGGGTCTCGGCGACGAGCCCCGGGTCCAGGTTCTCGGCCGCCGGGCGCACGAACGCGTCACCCGGACCGAGGCCGGCCTCGGGTCGTTGCTCGGGTCCGGCATGGTGTCCGGACGGCTGCTTGGGCGTCACAGCCCGATGATACGCAGGACGCCCCCCGGTCACCCCCGGATGCCACGGCGGCGGCCGTTGCTCATCTTCCTACGCCGTGTCGGAAGGCTCCTACGTCAAACCGTGCACCGGCGACGAGGACGCGCGCGGTCAGGCTCCCCTGGCGACCAGCTCGTCCACGTAGGCCTTGATCGAAGGGACCTCGAACAGCCGCCGCTCGAAGTAGTCGTTGACCGCTGCGAGGGCGTCGTTCTTGACCCCGTCCACGTCCGCCGACCGCTGGCCGGACCCCAGTCGCGCCCGCAGGTTGTCGCGGACGGCGAGCAGGCGCCGGACCATCTCGGCCTCGGTCCGGCCCTCGAGGGCGCTGACCGCCGCCATGATCATCGCGTCGGTCTGGCGGATCATCATGTCCACGTCGAACTCCGCGCCGGGCCGGTCGGCCTCATCCACGGTCCGGATGTGCGCCGCGACCTGGTAGAGGATGGTGGTCGGCTCGTCGAACAGCTCGCGCAGGTAGACGGCCTCCGGGTACCGCCCGGTCAGCCGGAAGATGTTGTAGAGCCGGCGGGCCACCTTGCCCCAGTTGGGCTCGCTGCCGGAGTACTTGGCGACCTCGTGCTCGAGCTGGCGGACGTACTCGTCCACGGAGTCCGCAGCGAGCTCCTTGACCAGCTTGGTGAACAGCGGCAATGACTCCGCCTCGAGGTAGATCTCCTGGAAGTAGGGGTCCACGAACCCGTCGAGCGGGGTGATCGTGCCGTCGGGCGCCTCCCAGGTCACGTCGAGCATGTTGGAGGCGTTCGCGAGGCCGAGGCGGACCGGATCGGTCACGATCCAGTCCAGCTTGCACCAGCCCGGGTCGGCCGATGCGTCCTCCCAGGTGATCGTCGCGGGCTGGCCGTCGAGGATGACGACGATCGCGCCGGTCGCAACCTCGTCGGCGGTCCAGGCGATCGGTGTCCCGGCCTTCACCGGGTGCCCGGCGCGCTCCCCGTCGAACGGGTAGCTGCCGAACTTGACCTCCCACAGGCGCCAGCCACGGCCGACGCGCGTCGCCAGGGACTTGGCCCGCATCTCCCGGGCCAGGATCGCGCAGGCATCGGCGCGCGTGGGCGCCGTGATGTGGATGCGCTCGAAGTAATCGCAGTCGCCCGGGTACGCCTGCACCCTGCCCTGGGCGGCGGAGCCCGAGAGCGCGAGCGCGGTCAGGAACTCCGGCGGCCGGTCCTCGAAGCCCACGACCTCGCCGATCGCCCGGAAGCGGGCGAGGTCCCGGGGCGAGAAGTCGAGCATGGACACCTTGTGCCCGTAGATGCCGGAGTCCACGTCCACCACGACGTCGCCGCCGATGGCCTCGGTCTCGAGCGCGGTGACCCACTCCGCCGCCTCGACCTGGTCGAGCTCCACGCCCAGCCGCGCGGCCGAGGCCACGATCCCGGCCAGGGCCTGCCCGATCTGCTCCGCCGTCTCCGGTCCGCTGCCGCCTGCCGGCTCGATCGTCATGTCCCGCCACCTCGTCGTGCCGAGCCCGCGCCTGTGAGCCCGCTTGTCCCCTAGTATCCGGCCAGACAACCGCGAAGGATGGGCATGACTGCAGAGACCTGGATCAGCGTGGACATCGAGACATCGGGTCCCACCCCGCACACCGGCAGCCTGCTGTCGGTCGGGGCCTGCCCCGTGTTCGAGCCGGAGCGGGGGATCGAGATTCGGCTGCGGCCGGACCCCGGCCTGCCCTGGATGGCGGAGGCGGAGGCGATCCACCGTCTGGACCGGGTCACGCTCGAGCGCGAGGGCGTGGAGCCCGCCGCCGCGATGGCGGCCCTCGAGCAATGGCTCGAGCACGTGGTGGTCCCGGGCACGCGGCCGGTGTTCGTGGCGCTCAACGCCACCTTCGACTGGATGTTCGTCGCCGACGCGTTCTGGCGGCACCTCGGGCGCAACCCGTTCGGCGTGAGCGGCCTGGACGTCAAGGCGCTGTTCATGGGCCGGCACCTCGACGAGATCGCCGCGTGGGCCGGGACCTCGCGGCTCCGGATGCTGGAGCGGTACCCGGTGGACCTGCCCCACACCCACGAGGCCCTCGACGACGCAAGGGAGCAGGCGGCCATCGTGCGCGGGATCCTGGGTGGGACCGGGACCTTCGCCCGCTCGCAGGGTGCGCAGCCGCTCGGCTAGACTCCGGATGCCGTCCTCCGCAGTTGGAGGCAGGCCGCTAGCAGGTGTCCGATCCCGTGCCCAACCGGAGCCCGGAAGAGCTCAGGCCGGAGGCGCCGACCCGCGAGCCGGTGCCGGGATCGAGAACGCCTCCCGCCGGGTCGGCCGGGACGGCGACGCGGGCTGCCGAGCCCGGGAACGCCGCCACCGATGCCTCCGCTGCGGCCGAGCGCCGTCTCCGGGCCGCGCTCGACACTGTCCTCGACGCGTACGCGATCTACCGGCCGCAGTTCGACGATGCCGGCCGCTACGCGGACTCGCGGATCGTCTACACCAACCTCGCCTGGCGGATCCTGTTCCTGGGGTACGACGCCCGGGACGTCGAGAGCCGGAGCGTCTACGAGGTGGTGCCCTCCCTCCGCGGGCGGACGCAGCTGCATGCCCGCATCGCCGAGACCGGCGAGCCGTTCCGCGGCGTGGTGGATATCGAGACGCCGCGCGGGACCCGCTGGGCGGAGCTCTCCATGTCGCTCGTCGGCTCGGAGATCGTCGCCTTCACGCGCGACATCACCACCCAGCGCGAGACGGAGGCAGCCCTCGTCGAGTCGCGGGAGATGCTGCGCCAGGCGATGGACGGCGTCATCGAGGGCTACGCCATCTACCGCAGCCACCTCGACGCCGGCGGCCACTACAGCGACGGCACCGTCGTCTACGCCAACGGGACCTGGAAGAGCCAGTTCAGCCCGGACGACCCGGAGGTGGAGGGTCGCAGCCTCTACTCCTTCCCGGGCGCCCGCGGCCGGTTCGATGTGCATGCGCGCGTGGTCGAGACCGGCGAGCCCTTCCGCGGCCTCGTCGAGCTGCGGACGTCGGACGGGGTTCGGACGCTGGACCTGCAGATGGTCAAGTTCGGCCCGTACTTCGTGGGCTCCTCGCGCGACATCACGGACCAGCTTCGTGCGGAGGCCGCCCTGCGCGACAGCGAGCGCCGCCACCGCGAGGTGGTGGACGGGATCGACGCCGTGGTCTGGGACGAGGACACGGCGGGCGGCGGCTTCTTCATGAGCCGCAATGCGGAGCGGGTGCTGGGCTACTCCAACGAGCGTTTCGACGACCTCTCGTTCTGGATGGAGCACCTGCACCCCGAGGACCGCGAGCGCAGGGTGGGCGTCATGACCGGCCCCGACGACGCCGACATCGAGTACCGGTTCGACGTGGGCAACGGCGAGTACCGCTGGCTGCGCGACCGGATCCACATGATCAAGGACCGGTTCGGCAACGTCGTGCGGCGGTACGGCGTCACCATCGACGTCAACGAGCGCCGGGAGCTCGAGGACCAGCTCCGCCGGAGCGAGCGCTTCTCATCGGTCGGCCAGCTGGCCGCCAACGTCTCGCACGACTTCGACAACGTCCTCTACGGCGTCCGGATGTTCGCCGAGCACCTGCTCGAATCGCACCCCTCGCCCGATGATCCCGACCACATCGACGCCGACCACATCCTCCAGGCCGTCCGGTCCGCCTCGGAGCTGACCCACTCGCTGCTCGCCTTCGCCCGTGCCCAGCCCACCACCCACGGCCGCCTGGTCCCGGACGAGGTGATCCAGGGCCTGGGGCCGATGCTGGCAACCGTCGTGGGCGGGCAGGTCGTCACCGACCTCCGGCTCCACGCGGGCGCCGAGGTCGTCAAGGGTGACGCCTCGCGCGTCGAGCAGGCGCTGCTCAACCTCGCCGTCAATGCCCGGGACGCCATGCCGTCCGGCGGACGGCTCACCATCGAGACGCGGGTCGCGGTCCTCGATGACGAGGATGCGATCGACATGGATGTCGAGCCCGGCCGGGGCGTCGTCATCTCCTTCGCCGACACCGGCGTGGGCATGGACGAGGAGACCCGCAGCAAGGCGTTCATCCCGTACTTCACCACCAAGGAGGTGGGGCAGGGGACGGGCCTCGGGCTGGCGACCGTGTTCGGCACCGTCAAGGCGGCGAACGGCGGCATCGCGATCCGATCCACGCTCGGCAAAGGCACGACGATCCAGATCTTCCTGCCCACCGCCCCGTCGTCCTACGTCCCGGGGGTCAGCCCCGCCGCCTGACGCCCGCCGGCGCCGCCCGGCGCTCGGTCAGCCGGCGCGGTCCTGCGCGGCCCGGCGCGCCCCGGCGCGCCCCGGCGCGGCCGGACTTGGCCGGCGCGGCGCGCGTGGGTGGCGCGGTAGCCTCTCCGCATGGCATTGCGATACGAATGGCGTGGACCATTCGCCAACGGGGAGCTCAACGAGCTGCACGCGGAGGCCTTCGAGCACCGGGTGCTGGAGGACGACTGGATCGCCCAGCTCGACCGGTACAGCCTCGGCTGGGTGTGCGTGCGTGATGGCGAGGTCCTGGTCGGCTTCGTCAACATTCCCTGGGACGGCGGCGTGCATGCGTTCGTCATGGACACGATCGTCGCGGTGCGGGCTCGCCGGCAGGGCATCGCCACGCGCATGGTCGCGATGGCCGTCGAGCACGCGCGCGCCGCGGGGTGCGAGTGGCTGCACGTCGATTTCGAGGACGAGCTCGCGCCCTTCTACGTGCGGGCCTGCGGCTTCCGGCCCACGCCGGCGGGGCTCGTGCAGCTCTAGGTCAGCCGGCGCGCACCCCGACGCCGATCGGGCACGCGATGCCGGTCGCGGTGTGGCAGTCGTAGCCGTCCGGATTCCTGGCCAGGTACTGCTGGTGGGGCTCCTCGGCGAAGTAGAAGGGGCCGGCCGCCTCGATCTCCGTGGTGATGGCTCCGAACCCTGCCTTCGCAAGCTCCTCCTGGTAGAGGGCCCGGGACGCCTCGGCGGCCGCCTGCTGGGCCTCGCCGTGGGTGTAGAGCGCGGACCGGTACTGGGTGCCGACATCGTTCCCCTGGCGGTAGCCCTGGGTGGGGTCGTGCGACTCCCAGAAGACCCGCAGGATCGACTCGTAGGAGAGCACCGACGGGTCGAACACGATCCGCACGACCTCGGCGTGGCCGGTGTGGCCCGTGCAGGACTCCTTGTAGGTGGGGTTGGGCGTCTCGCCGCCCGCGAAGCCGACCATCGTGACCCAGGCGCCGGGCAGGCTCCAGAACTTCTTCTCGGCGCCCCAGTAGCAGCCCATGGCGACGTCCGCGATCTCGAACCCGTCGGGGTAGGGGGGTGCGAGGCGGCGGCCGTTCACGAAGTGGGTGCCGGGCTCCATGATCGGGTCGCTCCTTCCGGGCAGGACGTCGGCGGGCTTGGGCATCGAGGGCTGGCGGAACAGGAACTGCATGGGGACGACCTCCGGCTGTGGGAGGCCAGTGTAGGCGCGCCGACGCGATCCGCGGCCGCCCGGACGCCTCCTTGTCCGATCCCGCTGACGAGACCAAGGGCGAATCGGCCCGTGCTGCGTGGCAGGATGGACGCACGCCAAGCCTCCGGGAGCGGTAAGGTCCTCACAAGCCGCCGTCTGCCCATGGGCAACGGCTGGCCATTGAATGCGCGGGGCCCGCGGGAGCCCGAGGCCTGCCGGCAGCCGCGCACGGAGGATGTACGGAGGAGACGGCATGGTACGAAGGTGGCTCGGCCTCATGTTGGCCGCTGCCCTGCTCGCTGCCCTGTTCCCGGCGACGCTGTTCGCAGCGAGCCCATTGCGGAACAGCGGCGCGTTGCCGGCCCGCGTCACGGCGGAGAAGCTCGCAAACCGCCTGACCGCAGCAGGTGACCAGATCGCGGCGGCACTCCCGTCGAAGGCCGGCGCGCTCCGCGGCCTGACCGGCACGCAGCGCGTCATCGTCCGCCTGACCGCCCCGGCCGCGGTCCGCCGGATCCAGTCCACAGAGAGCGATCAGCAGGCCGCCTACAAGGTGGCCCGCGCGCAGCAGTCCCGCGTGATCGCGGCGGCCAAGAGCATCGACGGCAACGTCAAGATCCTGGGCCGGACCGGTCTGGCCTCCAACGTGGTCATGATGAAGGCCGACACCAAGACCCTCGCCAAGCTCGCCAAGAGCCGCGACGTGGTGTCGATCGTGCCCGTCAAGGACTACACGCTCGACCTGTCCGAGACCGTGCCGTACGTCGGCGCCAAGGCCGTCCAGGCCAAGGGCTACAGCGGCCAGGGCGTGGACGTCGCGATCCTCGACACCGGCATCGACTACACGCATGCCGCCCTGGGTGGCGCCGGCACCGAGGCCGCCTTCAAGGCCGCCTACGGCACCTCGATCTCGGATCCCAACACCTACAACACCGACACCACGTTCCCGACCGCCCGCGTGAAGGGCGGCTACGACTTCACCGGCGAGTTCTGGACCGGCGGTCTCGCCTCTCCCGACGAGGCACCGGATCCCGACCCGATCGACTCGCCCGCGGCGGGCGTCGAGATCTCCGGCTGGTCCGGCGTCACGACCTCCGGCGGCCACGGCACCCACGTCGCCGACATCATCGGCGGCAAGCTGGGCATGGCCCCCAAGGCCAACCTGTACGCGGTCAAGGTCTGCTCGTCCACCGGATCCTCCTGCTCCGGCATCGCGCTCATGAACGCGATGGACTGGGCGATGGATCCCAACGGCGATGGCAGCATGGCCGACCACGTTGACGTCATCAACATGTCGCTCGGCAGCGACTACGGCGCGCCCTACGACGACGACCTCTCCATGGCCGTCGAGTTCGCCACCAAGAGCGCCGGCATCCTGACCGTCGCGGCGTCCGGCAACGGCGGCAACAAGCCGTACATCTCCGGCACCCCGGCGGCCGCGCCGAGCGCCATCTCCGTGGCCCAGACCCAGGTCCCGTCCGCGGTGAAGTTCCCGCTCGTGATCTCCGCTCCTGCGGGCATCGCCGGCACCTACAAGAACGTCGAGTCCGTGGACTGGGCGCCCATCGGCGACGGGTTCGAGGGCGACGTCATCTGGAGCGGCGGCAACGGGTGCACCCCCGCAGCCCCCGGCACCTACCACGGCGAGGTCGTGCTCATCAATCGCGGCGTGTGCTCGGTCAGCCTCAAGGTTGATGGCGCCGCCAAGGCCGGCGCAGGCGCAGTCCTGATCGGCCTCGTCGCCCCCGGCGACGCTGTCCAGTTTTCCAACGGCGGCGGCGACACCTTCGTCCCGACGCTCGTGATCCAGCAGTCGCTGAGCACCGCCATCAAGGCCGCGATCGCCTCCCCGGCGACCGTCCACGTGAGCGTCAGCGGCACCAACACCGTCGCCCTCGTCGGCGGCGTCGTGGGCTCGTCCTCGCGCGGCCCGTCCCTCTCCAACCGCATCAAGCCCGAGATCGGCGCCCCCGGCGCCTCCGTCTCGGCGATCTCCGGCAGCGGCACCGCCACCGAGGCCTTCGGCGGCACCTCCGGGGCCACCCCCATGGTCACCGGCGCAGCCGCCCTGCTCCGCGGCGCCTTCCCGGGCCGCAGCCCGCTCGAGATCAAGGCCGTGCTCATGAACACGGCCGAGATGAACATCAAGACCGACAACGCCGTGGCCCCATACCTGGCCCCGATCACCCGCATCGGCGGCGGCGAGCTCCGCGTCAACCGCGCGCTTGCCTCGCCCATCGCCATCTGGGATGCGGCGGGCCAGTCGGGCTCCATCTCGTTCGGCTTCGTTGACGGGTCCAAGGACGTCACCCTGTCGCGCGTCCTGACAGTCCGCAACTACACCGCGTCAACCCTCACCTACAAGATCACGTCCGTCTTCCGGTACGGCAACGACCGGCTCAACGGCGCGGTCACGATCTCCGCCCCCACCACGGTCACGCTGGGCCCCAAGGCCACGACGACCGTCAAGGTCAAGGCGACGATCGACGCCAGCAAGCTCCGGGACTGGGTCATGAACGGCTCATCCGCCGCGGTTGACCCGGCCACCCTGGACCTCATGGAGTACGACGGCTACCTCAAGTTCGACCGCGTCGGCTACGCGGGCGACAACGCCGCCCCGGCACACGTCGCCTGGCAGGTCCTGCCGCGCTCGTCCGGTGACGTCCAGCTCTCGAGCAGCGCCACCGTCACCACCCTGCCGACCGCGATCG
>JBAXFC010000073.1:0-10880 GCA_037140135.1 Chloroflexota bacterium | reverse complement strand
CTGGTCGGCGGCGCCGCCTTGCTCCTGCGCGGCACCGTCTCACGTCCGACGAAGGACGGCGACATCGTGGGCGAACGCCTGCCCGACGGTTCCATCGGCCGACTCGGCCACCTGCCTCCGGAGCTGGCACGGGCGGCGCTCGATGTGGCCCGTGTGTACGGGCTCGCGGACGACTGGCTCAACCTCGGGCCTGCCTTCCTGCTCGACGGGCCGCTGCCCGAAGGGTTCGAGGGTCGTCTCAGCCCGGTTGAGTTCGGCGCCCTGCGGCTGTGGGTCGCCGGACGCGAGGACCTGGTCGCGCTCAAGCTGTGGGCGACCGCCAACCGCTGGCCTGCACCGGGACGCCACCTTGCGGACCTTCAGGCGTTAGAGCCAAGCACCGATGAGCTCCGGAGCGCAGCCGCGTGGACACGCCTCCGGGACCCGTCGCCCGGGTACCGCGAGCTGCTCGCCGCAGTCCTCGAGCGGTTCGGCGTGGGCGAGGACGACGATGACGCCGGGCGATAGCCTGCGCGAGGCCGCGCTCGGCCGGCTCGCGGCCCAGTGGACGGCGCTCGGCGGCCAGCTCGACGGCCCTGCCGAGACGCGTGTCGTGGACCTCGAGGCGCTGCTCGCGGCGACCGCGCGGATCGCGACCCGGGAGCCCCGGCTCGCCGAGGTGGCCCTCGCCTGGTGTGTCCGGCACGGTCCGGTCGTCAACGGCGCCCGCCTGCGGACGGTGGCGGCCGAGCTCGATGCGGCAGCTGCGATCGCCGGGTTCGCGGCCGCGGTGCGGCGTGGCGGCGGACCGCCGTGGCCGGTGGCCGCCACCGGCGAGCCCGGGGGGCCGTGGAGCGTCATCGACCCGCGACCCGGGCTCGTGGTCGTCCGCGACCTCGCCGCTCCCGCCCGGCTCGTGTGGCGTCTCCGGGCGGGCTTCGGCGTCAGCGCGCGTGCGGACATCCTCGCCGTGCTGCTCGGTGCGCCGGCCCCGCTCTCGATCGCCGACCTCGCCACCCGGACCCGGTTCGGCAAGCGGACCGTGGCCGGTGCCGTCGCGGACATGGCCCTTGCAGGCCTCGCCGACGTCGAGCGGACGGGCAACGCGGACCGCGTCCGGCTCGCGGACGGCGCGCCGGTCCGGGCCTGGCTCGCGGCGCCCGCTGCCCCGGCGCGCGACGAGGCCTCCCGATGGCGGTGCGTGCTGGCAGCCCTCGACCTGCACGGCCGGATCAGCGGCACCCGCGACGCGGTCCGCGCGGTGGAGGGACGTGCCGCGTTCGAGGCGCTCCGCCCGGCCCTCGCCGCTGGTGGCCTGCCCAGGCCGGACACGACCGTGCCCGGGGCGGCGTTCGCGGCCGGGGTCGATGCCTGGCTCGAGGCGCTGGCGGCGGCGATCGCCGCGTAGGCGGCGTCCACGGGCGTCCTCACCACGGCCGGGGCGCGATCGGGAAGCTCGGCTTGCCGCAACGCACCCCAATCGCAACCCGATTCGGGTTGTCCCCGGGGCGCCGCTTCGGCAGCAAGTGAAGAACCCCGGAGGGCTTGTGCCCATGGCGCACTATCTCTTCGTGACCGGAGGAGTCACCCCCCCCCCGCTCGGCAAGGGCATCACCGCCGCCTCGATCGGCCGCTGGATCCGTATGCGCCAAGTTCACGCCGAGGTGCAGGGAGCGCTCCTCGCGGCACGTTGAACGAGCCGGCGCCAGGATGCCGGGCCGCGGCCCCACGTGCTGGCTCCACACCGCGTCCCACCGATGGGTCCCGAGCGGACAACACCGCTCCAAGCGTCGAGGTGGTTGTCGCAATGAAGCGTCGCGCGCCTGCTGTGATCCTCGCCTTGTCCCTGCTCGCCTCGGGCTGCGGGTCAACCGGCCCGACGCCGGGGCCCGCGGCCCCATCGCCCAGCGCGGCGCCGACAGCGCCGCCCGCGGCCACATCGACGCCGCTTGCCACGGCCGCTCCGACGCCGTCGGCATCGGCGGGCCAGGCGCAGCTCAAGTGGGCCAGGTTCGGGCGGGTCGAGAACACGGGTCTCAAGGTGCCCCTCGACTACGGCAATCCGTCGGCGGGGATGATCACCCTGTCGGTGGCGCGACTGCAGGCGGGCGACCCGGCACACCGCATCGGAACCCTGTTCCTCAACCCGGGCGGGCCCGGCGCATCCGCGGTGGGGATCTTGAACTGGCCCGGCCCGAAGACGTCGATCCCGCAGGAGGTCTTCGACCGCTTCGACCTCGTCACGTGGGATCCGCGGGGCGTCGGCCTCAGCGCCGCGCTCTCCTGCCCGGACGAGGCCACCGCCCAGATGCTCGAGTCACTCGATCCAGACCCCAGCACGCCGGCGGCGCTCGAGGCATACCGGGCGACCCATGAAGACATGGCCGCCCAGTGCCAGAAGACAGGCGCCGCCATCCTGCCCTACCTGTCCGAGGCGAACACCGCCCGCGACATGGACGCGATCCGGGCGGCGCTCGGCGAGACGACCATCAGCTACCTAGGCTGGTCGTACGGCACGTACCTGGGCTACCTGTACGCGACCCTGTTCCCGTCCCACCTCCGCGCCGCCGTCCTGGACGGGCCGGTGGACCCTGTCCAGGACCTGCTGGGCCGGACCGTCAGCCAGGGTCGGGGGTTCGACGCCGCCTTCGCCAACTTCCTCGCCCTCTGCGCCAAGACCAGGGACTGCGCGTTCCACGGCGGCGGAAGTCCGGCCAAGGCGTATGACGCGCTGATCGCCAAGCTTCCCCGATCCGCATCGGGCACGGCGCTCGATGCCGGCCAGGCCGTGCAGGGCGTCGCGAACTGGCTCTACGGCTCCGACTTCGCTGGCCTCGCCACCGCCCTCGCGAGCGCCGAGCGCGGTGACGGCTCGAGTCTGCAGGCCTCGGCCGCCGCCTATTACCAGATCTTGCCGGTCGGGGCATACCACGCCACGGTGTGCCTCGACGTCAGCCACCCGGCGACGGCGGCCGCGGTCGCCGCCGCCCTCCTGACCGTGCGCAGCGCCGCGCCAAGGTTCGGGCCGTCGGGCGCCGCGGCCGATCTCTACGGCTGCCTGCCCTGGCCGGTGCCGGCGCAGCCGGTGGCCGTCAGCGAGCCGCCGGCCGGGTTGCCGCCGATCCTGGTGGTGGCGAGCACCCGTGATCCAGCGACCCCGCCCTGGGAGGCGGCCCCGATGGCGAAGGCGCTGGGCACGGGCGTCGTCCTGACGCGCGACGGGATCGGCCACACCTCCGGGGATTCCGCAACCACGAACGCGTGCCTTCGGACGGCGCTCGTGGCGTACTTCGTCACCCTCACCGTCCCTCCCGCAGGGACGGTCTGCAAGGACCCGCCGCCCTCGTTCAAGCCGTAGGCAAGCCGCCTCTGCCCACGCGCGCGACCGGCGTCACCGACCGGGACCCACCAGGAGCTCGGCGTCCGCCTGGCGGGAGCGCGGCTCACTGCTCTCGAGCAGGTCGAGCGCGATCGCGGACACGGGAGCGACGTGGCCTGGGGCCTGGGAGCCGGTGTGGATCGGACCAGCGCGCCGTCATGCCCAGAAGCGTGACGGAGGCGGGCGGCGAGTGAGGATCCACACGAGCTGTCGGGGCGCCGTCGCATCGGGACTTGGGAGCTTGGCCTCACCTGCCGGGGCGAGTCATCCTCGCGTGGTGCCCCGGTCACCCGGCTCCTCCGCCCGGTAGGGCTTCGCGCCGTGGTCAGCATCCGGCGTGACGTACTGCGATGCCGCCGCGAGGAGGCGCGCGGCGACCGCGAGGCGCAGGTCCTCGGGCGCAAGCACTTCGATGTCCGGACCCAGCGAGCAGAGGTCGAGCACGGCGCCCTCGAACGCCCCGATCCGGAACGTGGCCTCGAGCCTGCCGGAGGCGTCGGCTGCGGCCGAGCGGCGTACCCGGAGGGGCTGGAGGCGGCCGAGCACGGCGGCGAGGCGCCGGCCGTCGGGCGTCACTCGCACGGAGGCGCGCCTGATGCGGCCGGCGCGCCGCTCCATCGGCCGCCAGGTGCCGGGGTCCGAGAGCGCCGTCCCGGTGCCCTCCAGCAACTCGTAGCCACCCCCCGGCCCGCGGACTGCGAAGACCGGCACGCCGGCGCCGGACAGCTCCTCCACGTCTCGGAGCACCGTGCGCTCCGAGACCTCGAGCTCCGCCGCGAGCTCCGCGGCGGTCAGCCGCCCGCGTCGCTCCAGCAGGAGCAGCAGCGTGACAAGCCGCCCAGCCCGCACCACTCAACCTCCTCGCTGTGTCAGCCCAAGCGGGAATTCCCGACACATGATGGCGGTCTTTGCTCGGTATGGTCGCCCTTGCCGCGCACATCGCGCGGAACGTGTGACGGAGGAACGAGCCATGGGCGACATCGAGGGAACCGGGACGAAGGGCGATCCGTGGGTGCTGCATACGCCGCCGGGGTCGTCGGAGTTCGAGGCGTACCGGGATCCGGACGCGAACCCGCCGGCGCTCGTCGTCCAGGTGGGGACGACGCAGCTTCGCTATCACCTCCGCTGCATCGACGATCTGCACGCGATGCTCTCGAGGGACGGCGATTGGGTGCCGCTCGGGATCGCTGACGAGCAGAAGGAGGCCGCGCCGGGGACGGTCGAGGCGTGGGGCCGCTCGGCAGACAACCCTGTTGGCGGCTGGTACGGCATCAAGAAGGGCCTCCGTGGCCGGTTCGGCAACTACGTGCCGCCCGTGCTGGAGGTCCTGGGCCTCGCCGAGCTGGAGCACAACGCGCGCAACAACCGGATGCGGGCCCGATGACCGCGCCCCGCTTCCACGCCGCACGGCGGATCGCGGCAGCACCGGACCGCGTCTGGGCGCTCCTCGTCGACCTCCCGTCATGGCGTGCCTGGAACCCGACGATCGTCTCGATCGAGGGCGACGTCACGCCGGGTGGCACCGTGCGCCTCGTGGCCGCGGTGAACCAGCAGCGGACGTTCGCGCTTCGCGTGACCGAGCTCGTCGCGCCCCGGCGCATGGTCTGGGCGAGCGGGATGCCGCTGGGCCTGTTCCGGGGCGTCCGGACCTACTCCCTGGCTCCCGCGGCCGGCGACAAGGGCACCGACTTCGCGGTGACGGAGGTGTACAGCGGCGCGCTCGCCGGTCTCATCGGCCGCTCCATCCCCGACCTGGGCGCGTCATTCGAGGCGTTCGCAGACGCGATCAAGGCCGCGGCCGAGCGGGACTGATCCCGCGGCCCTCGAAGCCCGAGGAGCGCGCCTGCGCAATCCCTGCCGTCGCGGACGCCTCGGCCGGCGGGCGTCGGCGGCGCCCAGCGGCCCGAGTGTCCGTTGGGAACCAGGGCGGTTCATACCTTCGCCGGAACCGTGGCGAGTACATCGATGTGCTCCGGACAACGCTGGGACCGGGCTACGACCCTGACAACCGTCCGGCCACAGGCTGGCTCGACTACTACACCCGGATCTCGCTTGATCGGCTGGAGGCCCGCAACCGGATCCTCGACGCGCTGCCCGCCGACATCGGCACGATCTTCTCGGCGCTCGCCGACGCGGACGAACCGCTGGAGTGGGCGTCGGTGCTCCTCGCAGGGCGAGTTGGCCGGCTGCGCACGGCGATGCTCGCCAACCTGACCGGGCGGTCGACGCCCGCGGCGCGAGCGGAACTCGGCCGTATCGCGCGGGCAGGCTGGCTGGAGCCGCGGGGCGTGACGCGTGGCCGCTGGTATGCGCCGACTGCGCGTCTGCACGCGCTGCCCCTTCGCGTTCCCGAGCTGATGGCGCTGCTTGCCGCTGGTGCGCAGCTCCGGCTTTTCGACGACGCTCGTGCCATGTGAGCGGAATGCGACATCACCCTCGCTCCAGGCCGGGAACTTCACGGGATCGATCGCGCGGACAATCCTGCCATCGCGGTCGATGAAGGTGGTCGCGGAGGGATCCCGCACCCCAGCCGCCTCGCCGCGGCCAGCCACTCGTCCCGGCCCTCCATCGGGATCTCGCAGGCAGCTATCCCGCGCGAATCCTGTCGGGCGCGCCATGACACCCACTCTTGCGCCGGCCGTACGCGCCCGGATGATCTTCGTGTCCACGAGGCCGTAGCGCTCGAGATGCCGGTCAGTCTGTGGCGGTGACAGTGGCCCCGACGTTGGCCGGGCGCTTCGGCACGTCCGGGTCGGATACGCCGGCGTCGTGGACGCCCTCGAAGTCGAGTTCGTGGTGCTTCTTGATCCATGGCCAGGGCCAGAAGCTGTGCGAGTCGCTCTCGCCCATGCGCAGGTACCGCTCGGCGAGCGTGTACGCGGTGGCGAAGAATGCCAGGGCGAAGACCAGGATTCCGATCTCCACCGGGGAAGGCGTGTAGCTGGCGTACGGGTAGGACACCGCGCCACCCACCGTGGTCCGCGGGTAGATCTGGCCAGCCTCGACGAGGTTGAGGCGGTCAGCGAACACGCCGACCAGCATGGCCACCGAGGTGGCCAGGAGGCCCAGGGGCGTCCGCGTCTTGGGCATCGCCAGCAGCATCGCCGGGATCACGAGCCCCACGATCACGCGCATGCCCCAGAACTGGATCGCCAGCGGGCCACTGATCAGGGAGATCGCCGCCTCGCGCATGCCCACTTGCCGGCTGACCAGCGCGTCCACCATCTGGCGGACGACCAGGGCGGAGACGATGACAAGGGCGATCGCCAGGAGGAGCCGGATTGAGGGCATGGCGATCGACTTGGCGCTCGCGTGGTCGGCCAGCTTGAAGCGGTCAACGGCCCAGAACACGATGCCGAGAAGCGCCAGACCGGCGGTCAGCGCGGTGCAGACCATCTGGATGGGCGTGAAGATCCCGTACCAGAAGGGCTTGGCGGCAAGAACGCCGAAGACCAGGCCCAGCGTCACCGGTGCGAGCACTGCGACGATGGCACAGGCGGTGCAGGCGTACTTGTGGATGACCGGGTGATCCGTGAACAGGGTCCAGGTCTCGACGATCAGCACCACGAGGTACGTCCCGTAGAAGACGCCCATCCACCACATCGGCGAGGAGGGCGCGGGCGTCAGCATCGCGCCGAAGACCATCCGGATGGGGTAGTGGAGCTCCAGCGCGATCACGATGAACGCGGTGGTCAGCGAGATGAGCGCAAGGATGGCGTGCCGTTTCTCGAACGGGAGGAAGCGCTCAAGACCGAACACGGTTCCCAGCGAGGCCGAGAGGCACAGGCCGCTGGTGATGATCGCGAAGAAGACGTACGCGACGATCAGCAGGCCCCACTCGAAGACGGGCTTGGTGCCCATGACCTCCCAGCCGGGCGGCACGGAGATGAGCGCGGCCACCCCGCCGACGGCGAGAAGGACGAGGAGCAGCGCGTACCAGAGCTTCAGGCCGCGCGGCGTGGTGTGGACCTCGTTGACCAGCCAGGAGCGCGCTTCGGGCAGCGTGGGGACGGGCCGGCCCGCGATGGTCAGGGGGCGACGCGTTGCCCGCATGATCAGGCCTCCTCGAGCGCCGGGCCCAGGTAGAGGACACGGGGCTTCGTGCCCCACTCCGGGTGGAACGGAGCGGGATTGGTGGCCTTGACGATCTCGGCGATGGGGTCGGCCGGGTCATTGGCGTCGCCGAACTGGCGGGCCTTGACGGGGCAGATCTCCACGCATGCAGGCTTCTGGCCCCTGTTGATGCGGTGGTAGCACCAGGTGCACTTGTCGGCGACGCCGGGCGTGTCGGACGGGGTGTCCCCGCCGGCCGGCGTGAGGTACCGGGCGCCGTACGGGCACGACGTGATGCAGTAGCCGCAGCCGATGCACCGCCGGGCGTCCACCAGGACGATCCCGTCCTCGGTCTTGTAGGTGGCGCTGACCGGGCAGACCCCGACGCACGGGGGCTCTGCGCACTGCATGCACAGGCGCGGCTGGAAGTACGAGGACGCGACGGGCTTGCCGGCGGCGCCGGGCGCGGTGGAGTCCTTCGGGAAGCCGTTGATGCCGGCGTCCGGCGAGTCGATGTAGACCGTGCCCTCAGTCGTGGTCACGTGTCGCTCAATCCAGGTCCGCGTGAACTCGGGGGCCTCCGGGACGTGGTTCTCCTCCTTGCAGGCCACGACACACAGGCCGCAGCCGATGCACGCGCTGCTGTCAACCACAAACGTCCATGCCTTGGTGGCCGGGTCGTAGTTGGGGACGATCGGCGCGACCTCGTCGCCCGCGCTGGCGAACACCGGGAAGTACCGGGTCAGCACGCCTGCCCCGACGACGCCGGCCGCGGCGACCAGGCCGAAGCCAAGGAGCGCGCGCCGGGAGACCGATGCCGTGGTGATGGCGGGCGCGAGATCCTCGAGCGGGACCAGCACGGCGTCTGCCGGAGCCTTCGTTGGGGACGGCATCGGCTCGGCGGCGGCGATCGGCTCGGCGGCGATGGCCAGGGTCGGTTCGGCTTCGCCCGGGGTCGGTTGCTCGGTCACGGGGTCACCTGTGTGTATTCCGGCGTCGGCCTTCAGCGTGGCCGTCGAGGGACTCCTTGCCCGTCACGCTGGTGAGGGGTGCCCGTGCCACCCGGCCCGAGCCCGTGGACCCGCCGCAGCGCGCCATCAGTCGCCGCCGTTGCCTTTGGGGTGGCACTTGGCGCACGTCGTGACGGAGAAGCCCGAGACACCCGAGTGCTTCGCGATGGCCCACGAGTCCGAGTGGCACTTCGCGCAGGTGTAGGCCACCTTGGACGACGCGTGACAGGTTGTGCATCGCCCGCCCGCACCATTGTGGTTCATGGGGAATGCGTGGGGACCCTTGTACAGGATCGGCTTCCATCCCGCAGTCGAGTGGCACACGGTGCACGTGGCGGGGTACAGCGGGGAGTGGATGCCTGCTCGCGTGTGGCAGCCGCTGCAGGTTGTGGGCAGCCCGCTGTAGACGCCGCCCTTGTGGCATGACGCGCAGTTGAGCGTGGCGTGGACGCCGGTGAGCTTGAACGCCGAACTGTGGTTGAAGGTGGCCGGCTGCCAGGCCTTGGTCGAGTGGCAGGTCTGGCACACGGTGCTCGCAACCGGAATGTGGCCGGCGGGCTTCGTGTGGCAGCCGGCGCACACCGTGGGGATCCCCCCGAGCGTGTTCGGGTTGGTGTGGCACTTCGCGCAGGCAATGCCGACATGGACCCCGGTGAGCTTGAACGGTGTCTGAGCGTTGTGGTCGAAGGTGGCCGGCTGCCAGGCATTGGTCGAGTGGCAGGTCTGGCACACGGTGCTCGCAACCGGGATGTGGCCGGCGGGCTTCGTGTGGCAGCCGGCGCACACCGTGGGGGCGCCCGCGTGCGTGTTCGGGTTGGTGTGGCACTTCGCGCAGGCAAGGCCGATATGGACCCCGGTGAGCTTGTACGGCGTCCGGGCGTTGTGGTCGAAGGTGGTCGGCTTCCAGCTCGCGGGGGTGTGGCAGGTGGAGCAGGTGCTGCCGAAGCTGCTCTCGTGATTGGCCGGTCGTTCATGGCATGACGCGCAGGCCGTCGGCATTCCTGCCCAGACGCCGTTCTTGTGGCATGAGGCACACGCAGCGTTCGCGTGTTGGCCGACGAGCTTGAAGCCCGTGAGATTGTGGTCGATCTTGGCGTCCGCCCAACCGCTTGGGTTGTGGCAGTCGCCGCAGCTCGTCCCGAGGGCGCCCTTGTGCGGCTCGACCTTCTGGTGACAAGCGATGCAGTCCTTGGGTGTCGCCTTGAAGGCCGCCAGGGAACGCATGTCGGTGTGGCAGGCCGAGCAGGCTGCGCCCAGGTGCTTGCCGGTCAGCGGGAAGCCCTTGTGCGCGAACGAACCAGCGTCAATCCCGGCCGCGTGGCAGCCAAGACACTCGGCGTCCGCCAGAGCGCCCGTCGGGTGGCGCAGGTTGCGCGCCTTGAAGCCATCGGGACCGTGGCAGACGAGACAGGCAGGCAGGTTCGCACGGGGGTGCTGGACCACCGGCGGCCGGCTGGAGATGCTCGAATGCGGGTCGTGGCACTCCAGGCACTGCGCGGTGTAGTGCTGGGAGGCGACGATCTGCTGGAGCGTCCCGGGCCGGCCCGCGGTCTCGAGGTGGCACCGGAGGCACATGGCGTCCGTGGGCGTGGCGATCGCCGCGGCCGTGACAGCCATGCCGGCCGCACTGGACGTGCCGGCGCTCGCCTCCGCAGTGGCGTGGCCGGGCAGCGAGCCGTGGCAGCTCTGACAGCCGATGCCCTGGTGCGGCGCCGCGTGCAGCCTGGTTGTCTCGGGCTGGTGGCACGTGGCGCAGGCGCCCGAATCGGCGTAGCGCATGTCGAGGGCTGCCCATTGGCGTGCATTGCTGTCGCGGTTGGCAGCGAAGTCGAGGTAGGGCGACCACACGAAGGACGCGACCGCGAGCAGCCCTATGGCCGCAACCGCAGCCCCGAACAGGATCGCCACAACGCCCAGGATGGCCCCGCGTCGGGTGCGGGGCCGGACCGAGGCCCAAAGACTGCGGATCGGGGACGACTGGGTCAAGGCGGCTCCGCGGTTCTGTTGATGCCCATACCGTGGGGCGAGCCCGATCCGGTGGGTAGAGAGATCGGCCCGGCAAGTTGGGGCCAAGTGGCTGAAACCTTTCGGGATTGCCCTTCGGCCGGGTCTCGGCCCTCCGGCTGCGGCAGCCGCGGCACCAGGATCCACACCAGCTGCGCCGTCGTCTCCGCCCCCGCCTTCGACGATGCGGTCGCCTGGTGGGCAAACGGGCCGGTGGCGCGGTCGTTTCGCTCGTCACGTGGCCCGGACGGTGCCTTCTCGAGTCGAGATCGTGCGATCCCGGCCCTCGGGCGACCAAGACGGCACCTCGCCGCGCCCGTACGCTCGCCACGCGAGCACCGCCGCTGTCCGCCCTTGCGGTCGCCATCGGTCGCCGCCGGCGAGCACGGGAACCGGCAAGCGCGCGCCGGCGCGCGGGCGGGCTCTACTTCAGCCGGGTGAGCATGATGGGGACG
>JBAXFC010000072.1:0-10953 GCA_037140135.1 Chloroflexota bacterium | reverse complement strand
GGCCCAGACGGCCCGGCAGTACCTGGTGCTCGGGCGCCAGCTCGAAGCGGCCGGCGTGACGCTGCCGTCCGCGCATCCGATCATGGCGGACTTCCCGATCTGGCTGGCGGAGGCCGAGCGGACGCCGACCCTCGCCCTCCCCGACGAGCCCGCCACGGACGTCCTGGACCTGGCCACGGACCCCCGGTTCGAGGCCGGCTGGCTGGTCATCGTCAAGAGCGAGCACGGCCGGTGGCCGGACGTCCTGGCGGACCGCACGGACCCGGCGAGCGCCTGCTTCACCCCCGTCCAGCTGCCGGTCCCGTCCGACCCCGCAGATGCCGCAGCCATCGACGGCATCCGCCTCTACCGGATCGGCTGCCCGTGATCGGGACGCGTTCCGACAGCGATCCTCGCCATGCGGCCTTCGCCGCACATCCCGGCACGGCTACACTCCGATCGATGGACAGCCCCCGGAGCGAACAGGCCGCCTCGCGGTTCGATGAGCTCCATGCCGATGCAGCGGAAGCGCTGGCGTTCGCCGGCAATACGCTGCGCAGTGTCCGCGACCGGTATCGCCAGGCGCACCTCGACGATCTGGCCCGCTGGCAGGCCCTCTCCGACGACCTCTCCTCGCTGGAGCAGGATCGCAACGAGTCCGACGAGTCTTCCGCACCGCGCGGCGTGCCGACCGTGGACGGGCTGCTCGAGGTGGCCGGCGGCCGCCACGGCGCATCGGCCGGCGAGGGCTTCGACGCCTGGGCCGCCGAGGCGGCGGAGGCCGGCGCCGCCGATCTGCGGCTGCGCATGGCGCGCGGGGACCTGGAGATGGGGCGCGGAGAGCTCGGCCGGCACGAGGCGGAGCTGTCGCGCCTGGAGCTTGCGATCCGGAACCTCGAGAGCACCTGGCTCTTCCTGGAGCGCGGCGACGCCTCGCTGATCACGGAGCCCGCGCTGCCCGTCGTCTCCACCGAGCTGCAGATGCGGATCGTTGAGGCGCAGGAGGCGGAGCGCGCCCGGCTCGCCCAGGAGGTCCACGACGGACCCGCCCAGGCGCTCTCCAACGCCATCTTCCAGGTCGAGTTCATCGACCGTGTCTTCGACTCCGACCCGCGCATGGCCCGCACCGAGCTGCGCTTCCTGCGCGAGCTCCTGCGGCGCGAGCTGGGCGACGTCCGGAGCTTCCTGACCCAGCTGCGGCCGCCGGTCCTCGATGAGCTCGGCCTCGACGGCGCGATCCTCGACGCGGTCGCCACGCAGGCGGCGTTGTCCGGAATCCACATCGATGCGAACCTTGGGGCCCCCACGGATGGCCTGAACGAGGCTACCCAGACGGTGGTCCTGCGCATCGTGCAGGAAGCGCTGCAGAATGTGCGCAAGCACGCGGGCGCGACGAACGTCGTCGTGTCCTCGTCGGAGCAGGATGGAGAATGGCTCCTGGAGGTCCGGGACGACGGCCGCGGGTTCGACACCGGAGCGGTGGCGGCGCGCGGACGGCGCAACTTCGGGCTCCAGTTCATGCGTGAGCGGGCCGAGCTGGTCGGCGCGCAATTCGAGGTGATGTCACGACCGGAGGCGGGTACGGTCGTGCGGCTCGCGATCCCGTTGACGCGAAAGGAGACCGAATGACCGAGTACCAGGGCCACGACCGTCGCCGACCTGGGACTGACCGCCGGAACCAGGCCTTCGAGCGGGTGCGGATCCTCATCGTTGACGACCACGCCCTCTTCCGGGCCGGTGTCCGCGGGATCCTGTCGCAGGAGCCGGACATCGAGATCGTCGCCGAGGCGGACGATTCGCGGACGGCCATCGATGCGGCGTTCGCGACCAACCCGGACGTCATCCTGATGGATCTGACGCTGCCCCCTCCCGGCGGCATCGAGACCACCCAGCGGATCAAGCGCGAGCTGCCGTCCGCGGCGATCATCGTGCTCTCCACCGAGGAGGACGAGGACGCCCTGTTCGAGGCCATCAAGGCCGGCGCCGCCGCGTTCATCCTCAAGGACATCGCTCCCGAAGACCTGGTGATGGTCATCCGCCGCGTCGTGGCGGGCGAGTACCTCATCAACGACAAGGTCTTCTCCAAGCCGGCCGTCGCGTCGCGCGTGCTCAAGGAGTTCCGCGAGCTGGCCGTCTACGGCCAGGAGGCGGCCCCGATCTTCGCGCCGCTCTCGCCGCGCGAGGTGGAGATCCTCGACAACATCGCGCAGGGGATGACCAACAAGCAGGTCGCCTACGCGCTGTCGATCTCCGAGCAGACCGTCAAGAACCACATGAGCTCCATCCTCCGCAAGCTGTCGGTGAACGACCGGACCCAGGCCGTGGTGTACGCGATGCGCCAGGGCTGGATCCGGATGCCAGAGGACTGAGCGTCCAGCCCAGCCCGCCGGGGACCCTGACCGCCATGGCCGACACCACCGCATCCGCCGAGGATCTCGTCGCCTCGCTGGCTGCCGACATCGCCAGGCTCGACAACGAGCTGGGCGAGATCACCATGCTCGTCGGCCAGGCGCGCGCCGAGGCCTCCCGGCACGAGCAGAAGCGTGTCCAGGCCACCGAGCGGATCGCCGCCGGTGACCGCCGCCCCGAAGACCAGCTCGAGGCGTATGGACAGCTGGTGCAGCTCACCCGCCGGGCGGTGCTGATGGAGGCCCAGGTCGAGGTCCTGGAGGGCAAGCTCAAGGCCCTCGTCCGGCACCGGGCCGCCGTCGCCGCCGTGGCCGAGCGCCTCGCCGGCGTCGAGATCCCCGAAGTCGTGCCGCTCCGGCACGTGGCACCCGTCGCCGAGACCGCCATCGGCATCCCGATCGCCGGCGGCGAGGGGATCGCGCTGCCGCCCGGCCTGTCGCGCGTCGTCCTCTCCGCCCAGGAGGACCTCCGGCGCGAGATCGCCCGGTCCATGCATGACGGGCCTGCGCAGTCCCTGACCAACATCGTGCTCCAGGCCCAGATCGTGGAACGCCTGATGGAGCGTGACCCGTCCCACGCCCGCGGGGAGCTGCGCCTCCTTGTCTCGATGGTCCAGCAGACGCTCGAGGCCACCAAGAACTTCATCTTCGACGTGCGGCCGATGGTGCTCGACGACCTGGGCCTGGTGCCCACGCTGCGGCGGTCCACCCGCGACCGCGGCCGCCGGTCCCACGTGCCGGTGGAGTTCGAGTCGATCGGGCAGGACCGGCGGCTCCCGGTGGATGTCGAGAGCGCCACGTTCCGGATCCTTGACGAGGCCCTGGCCGCCTACCTCGCGCTCGGCCCGGAGCGGGTGCTCGTCCGCCTCGAATGGGACGACGTGCTGGAGGCGCGCGTGGCCGCCATGCGGAACGCGGTGCTGCCGGCCGACGGCCCCCGGGGCACCCCCGATGCCGACGTGCCCGATGCCCTGCGCTGGATGATGCAGGACCGCCGGGATGCGCGTGACGCGGCCGTCGCCGCGGCCGAGGCGGCCGCGATCGTCTCGCTGCCCGCGTCCGCCCGGCGTGACGCGATCGAGCGGGCGGGGTCCATCGGGGCGACGGTCGAGTTCCTCGCCGGCGGTGGCGAGCTGCGCCTCGTGGTCACGCCGCACGGGCCCGATGGGGAGGGCGGGGGTCGCGCGTGAGCGATGACCACGCCGGTGGCGAGACGGGCCCCGGCATCATCGAGACCCTGACGGTCGTCGGGCTCTCGATCCTGCTGGGCATCGCGATCGTGGTCTTCTTCGGCGGGGCCCTGGCCGGGGTCGTGGCGATCCTGGTGGACGCGGCGCACGGCGGCAGCTGACCCTGCCGTAGCGGCAGCCGGGGCATGTGCGCCCCTGCACCGATGCTGACGATTGTCCTACTGGCGTAGGGGTAGGCCTGCTTGTACGGTAGCCGTCCGCACCCGGTTTCGGGCTCGTCCTCGACTGGAGATCGTCCATGAGCGTGCTGTCTGCCATCCTCGCCAGGCTCCAGTCCGATGACGAGGGCCAGGGTCTCGCGGAGTACGCGCTGATCCTCGCGCTCATCGCCATCGTGGCGATCGTCGCCCTGATCTTCCTGGGCGGCGCCATCTCCGGCATCCTCAGCAACGTCGGCAACTCGCTCTGACGGACGGCGCCCCGGAAGGGGCAATCGGCCTGTCAGCGTGGTACCAAGGTCCCATTGCGGCGGCGTCCCACACGGACGAACCTCCGGTTCATACCCGGCTTCTCGGCCGGACCATCATCATTCGGGGAGCATGTATGGCACTCATCACCTCCATCCTCGCCAGCCTCCAGTCCGATGACGAGGGCCAGGGTCTCGCGGAGTACGCGCTGATCCTCGCGCTCATCGCCATCGTGGCGATCGTCGCCCTGATCTTCCTGGGCGGCGCCATCTCCGGCATCCTGAGCAACGTGGGCCACTCGCTCTAGTCGCTGGGGCTCGAAACGACGAAGACCGCCGGCCGGCCGGCGGTCTTCTCATTTGTAGGACTCTACTGACGGCCGTTGCGCCACTGCAACGTAGTCATTTCAGGCCAATTGACACTGACGGCCCAACCCCTTACCTTGCGTTTTGCCGTGAATATCACGAGCTCCGACGGGAAGGAGGTGAAATCAACAATGTCGTTCCTGACCGCACTTATCGATCGGCTCAATATCGAGTCCGAGGAGGGCCAGGGTCTCGCGGAGTACGCGCTGATCCTCGCGCTCATCGCCATCGTGGCGATCGTCGCCCTGATCTTCCTGGGCGGCGCCATCTCCGGCATCCTGAGCAACGTGGGCCACTCGCTCTAGTCGCTTCGGTCCAGTACTCCACCGCCGGCTGCCGCTTCTGAACTGGCAGCCGGCGGTGTGATTTCCCGGACCTGGTATCGGTCACCGGTAGGACCATCGCATGGTTGCACCCGGGGGTAGGGCCGCTACCTTCAGGATCGTTCGGGGACGATCCGCAGGCCACCAGGGCTTGGCTTCGGGGGCCCGAGAGGGGCAAGGCCCCGCATGGGAGGTGAATGAACCGTGATCACCTACCTTGCGAGCCTCGCCGGCGCGGTCGTCGCTCGTGACGACCAGGGCGGACAAGGTCTCGCAGAGTACGCACTCATCCTCTCGCTCATCGCGATCGTGTCCATCATCTCGCTCGTCTTCCTCGGAGGAGCCGTGAGCGGGATGCTGAGCATGATCGGCCACTCGATCTAGCACCAGCACTCATCCGCACCGCAACCCGCCGGGCACTCCCGGCGGGTTGTTTCATCTCCGGCAGCTCACGCGGGCTCAAGCCCGGCTGTCAACCAACTGACACCTCCGTCTTGGGTCCTTGCAGCAGACCTTGCGTCAAGCGCAGGTTCCCCCCAATTCCTCACAAGGGTCCTAGGCCTTTTGACTACTGACCCGTACGGAATGCGGTGTTAGAGTGGTGCCACCTGTCACAACGGCTCGGGGAGACATCCATTGAAGCGCTC
This sequence comes from Chloroflexota bacterium, assembly GCA_037140135.1. Classification (GTDB taxonomy): domain Bacteria; phylum Chloroflexota; class Limnocylindria; order Limnocylindrales; family CSP1-4; genus CAIXZV01. The sequence goes on along the minus strand of JBAXFC010000072.1, from coordinate 5,574 downwards.
CAACAGGCTTGTCCTGCTGATCGGCATCTTTCTCGCCCTCGTGGCGTTCGTCCTGATCATCGCCTCGATGGGCGGTGGCATTGGAGGAACTGTCACGGCGTCGGCCTCGTCCGCCCCGACCACGACCAAGGTCGTCGTCGCGGTCGCTGACATCGACCTCGGTGCCACCATCACGGCGGACGTGGTCGCCACCAAGGACGTCGCCATCGCCGACAAGCCGGCCGACAGCTACTCGGACACCTCGTTCGTGATCGGCCAGGTCGCGCGCATGAAGGTGACCAACGGCCAGTTGATCAACAGCAAGGTCATCAACGGCGGCGGCGACATCAGCACCATCGAGACCCCGGCCGGATTCGTCGCCATGGCCGTCCAGGTGGACCAGGTCACCGGCGTGGGAACCATCATCAAGCCGGGCGATTTCGTGGACGTCATCAGCGGCTTCACGGCCGACAAGGTCCCGGTCGTCCTGCCGGACCCGAGCGCCGCGCCGGGCACCTACAGCTACCTCAGCGTGGACCCGGGCCTGTACAACCACACCACCGTGAAGGTCCTGAGCCAGGGCCTCCAGGTCCTCGGCACCCTGCTGCCGGCGACGGCCGCCCCGGCCGACACGGCCAGCCCGGCTCCTGACGCCGGCACGACCCTCAACGGCCAGCAGCAGATCGTCATCCTCGCGGTGCCGATGCAGGACGCCGAGGTCATCAAGTTCAGCCAGATCGACGGCAGCATCAGCCTCGTGCTCCGCTCGTCGAAGGACTGCACCACCAAGCCGAGCGACGGCCAGACCTACTGCCCGGTCATCACGACCACCGGCATCACGCTCCGCCGTCTCGTAGACGACCGGGGCGTCCTCCCGCCGGCCGTGGTCCAGATCATCGAGCCCACGCCGTACCCGGGCACTGTGCCCGTGCAGTCGCCCAAGCCGTAGCCCAGGCACCGGGCCCACCCGGTCAGCCGGCCTCGCGCCGGCGACCGGGTGACCGGCGACCCCGGCCCGACCGACCACCATCCGGACCCGCAGAGGTCAGGCACCCGCCCATGGCAGACCAGATCCGCGTCCTCATCGTCGACGACATCCCGGAGACCCGCGATCACCTCGCGAAGCTGCTCGGCTTCGAGACGGACATCGAGGTCGTGGGATCGGCGGCGTCCGGGCGCGAGGCACTCGAGATGGCCGCGCAACTGCTGCCTGACGTCGTGCTGATGGACATCAACATGCCGGACATGGACGGCATCGCCGCCACGGAACGGCTCGCGTCGGAGGTCCCGACGACCGCGGTCGTGATGATGTCCGTGCAGGGTGAGGCGGACTATCTCCGCCGCTCCATGCTTGCGGGCGCCCGCGAGTTCCTGGTCAAGCCGTTCAGCTCGGACGAGCTGACGTCCTCGATCCGCCAGGTCTACACGCGAGAGCGCGAGAAGCTCTCCCGGATCGCGACCCAGCCCGCAGCCGGCGGCGGCGGCGGCGGGCCGGCCAAGCCCGCAGCCACGCCGAGCCACGACCTGGGCGAGCCGGGCCGGATCGTGGCGGTGTTCGGGCCCAAGGGTGGCGTCGGGCGCACGACGCTCGCGGTCAACCTCGCGGTGGCCGCCGCGACCGAGCTGGGCCAGCACACCTGTCTCGTGGACGCCTCGTTCCAGTTCGGCGACGTGGGCGTCCTGCTCAACCTCAATCCCAAGAACAAGTCCATCGCGGACCTGATCCCGGAGATCGAGGCGGGCGAGCCCGAGTCGCTCGAGACGTTCCTCATCAACCACTCCGCCGGCATCCGCGTGCTGCTGGCTCCGCCGTCTCCCGAGATGGCCGAGCTGATCACGCCCGCCGGCACCAAGCGGGTGCTGGAGGCGCTGCGCCTCACCCACGACCTCGTGGTCGTGGACTGCATGTCGTCGTTCAACGACACCACCCTGTCCATCCTCGACCTCGCCGACACCGTCCTCACGATGCTGTCGCTCGAGATCACGTCGATCAAGAACATCCGCCTCTTCCTCGAAGTGGCGGAGCAACTCGGATACGGGCAGGACAAGGTACGGCTCGTGCTGAACCGCGCCGACTCCTCCCTTGGCATCCGTGTGGCGGACGTCGAGCATTCGATCGGCCGGCGCGTGGATCACACGATCGTCTCCGATGGACGGAGCGTGGTGTACGCCCTCAACCGGGGCGTCCCGTTCTTCCTGTCCAACCGGGAGGCCCAGGTGTCCCAGGACGTCCTGCGGCTCGCTTCGGCCGTGATCGGCTCCAAGGCCGGCGAAACGGGCGAGGCGGGCAAGAAGACGGCCCAGAAGAAGTCGCTGTTCGCATGGCGATGATGCGGCAGCCCGTGCGGCCGACCGTGGCCGAAGGGGAGTAGCGGATGAGTCTTCTCAAGCGCATCGAGAGCGCTCGCCCCGGCCCCGGGGCGGGCGGCGACGGATCCTCGAACGTCCCCGTCCCGACGCAGACCCCGTTCGGCGGAGCCCCCCAGGCCCAGACGCCCGGACGGCTGATGCCCACGGGCCCGGTCCGCGAGTCCTTCCGTGACGTCAAGTTCCGTATCCAGAACCGCGTCATCCAGGACCTGGACCCCAAGCTCGATCTCTCCAACCAGGTCGAGGTGCGCCGCCAGATCGAGGAGATCTTCGGCCGCGTCATCGACGAGGAGGGGCTTGCCCTCACGCGGGCAGAGCGCGTGCGCATGCTCGAGCAGATCACCGACGAGATCATCGGTCTCGGGCCGTTGGAGCCGCTCCTGCGTGACGAGTCCATCTCGGAGGTCATGGTCAACGGCCCGCGCCAGGTCTACATCGAGCGCAGCGGCCGCCTGGAGCTGACCAACGTGGTCTTCCAGAACGACGACCACGTGATGCGGATCATCGACCGGATCATCGCTCCGATCGGACGCCGCGTGGACGAGTCCTCCCCGATGGTTGACGCCCGCCTCACCGACGGCTCCCGCGTCAACGCGATCATCCCGCCGCTCTCCCTGGTGGGCCCCGTCATCACCATCCGGAAGTTCTCGGCCAGCCCGCTGACCGTGGACGACCTGGTCCGCTTCGGCTCGGCGACCGCGGACATGTTCGAGTTCCTGCGGGCCTCCGTTGAGGCGCGGCTCAACATCTTCGTCTCCGGCGGCACCGGCTCCGGCAAGACGACCACGCTCAACGTGCTCTCCTCGTTCATCCCCAACGACGAGCGCATCGTCACCATCGAGGACGCCGCCGAGCTCCAGCTCCGCCAGGAGCACGTGGTCACCCTCGAGTCCCGCCCGCCCAACATCGAGGGCCGGGGCGCCATCCCGATCCGCGAGCTCGTGCGCAACTCGCTGCGCATGCGGCCCGATCGGATCATCGTCGGCGAGTGCCGCGCCGGCGAGGCGCTGGACATGCTCCAGGCCATGAACACGGGCCACGACGGCTCGATGTCCACGGGCCACGCCAACAGCCCGCGCGACATGCTCTCGCGACTCGAGACGATGGTGCTGATGGCAGGCGTGGACCTGCCGGTTCGCGCCATCCGCGAGCAGATCGCCTCCGCCGTGGACCTCATCGTCCACCAGGCCCGTCTCAAGGACGGGTCCCGCCGGATCACGAACATCACCGAGGTGCAGGGCATGGAAGGTGATGTCATCGTCATGCAGGACGTCTTCGTCTTCGAGCAGACGGGCGTCGTTGAGGGCAAGATCCAGGGTCGCCTCAAGCCGACCGGGATCCGGCCCAAGTTCGTCGAGAAGTTCGAGGTCCAGGGCATCCACCTGCCGCCGGGCCTCTTCGGCTTCAGCTACTAGCACGCGGGACCGGGAGGCTGCCACGTGGAGAACTCAATGACCATCGTGATTGCCGGCATCGCCGCCCTAGCGATCCTGCTGATCGCGGTGGGCATCGCGATGTCGAGTGGCGGCTCGGGCGTCAACGCCCGTCTCGAGCGCTACGCGGCAGCCAAGCCGGAGAAGGCCGCGGCTTCCGCGTCGGGCTCGGGCGGCATGGCGGCAGCGTTCCAGTCGAGCGCCGCGCTCGCGCAGCTCAACAAGGTTGTCGAGCAGCGTGACTTCGGCGCCAACCTGTCGCGCGAGATCGCGCGGGCGGACCTGCGCCTCAAGCCGTCCGAATACCTGATGATCTGGGCCGGAACCACCTTCGGCCTGCCGGTGGTGATGTTCGCGATGTCGATCGCGGTCCCGGGCCTCGGCAGCCCGATCGTCCTCGTGGTGGGCGCCCTCGTCGGCTTCATGTTCCCCCGCTTCTGGCTCAACCGGCGCAAGAACGGCCGCCTCAAGTCCTTCAACAAGCAGCTGCCGGACACGATCACCCTGATCGCCAACGCCCTGCGCGCCGGCTCCTCGTTTCTCCAGGCGATCGAGCTGGTCGTGCGCGAGTCCCGTCCGCCCATCTCCACCGAGTTCGGGCGCGTCATCCGCGAGGTCAACCTCGGCCTCGCCTTCGACACCGCCCTGGAGAACATGGTCCGCCGTGTCCGGTCCGACGACCTGGAGCTGATGGCGACCGCCATCTCGATCCAGCACACCGTCGGCGGCAACCTCGCCGAGATCCTCGACTCCATCGCCTTCACCATCCGGGAGCGGGTCCGGATCAAGGGCGAGATCAACACCCTGACCGCCCAGCAGCGGCTGTCCGGCTACGTCATCGCCCTGCTGCCGATCGGCCTGGCCGGGTTCCTGTTCATCATCGCCCCCAACTTCATGAAGCCGATGTTCGAGAACCCGCCGGGACTCGCGGGCCTTCCGCTCGGCGTGGTGATCCTGTTCATCGGCGGCTTCTCGATGTTCATGGGCTTCATGTTCATCCGCAAGATCGTGGACATCGAGGTCTAGCCGATGGACGCCCTCATCCCCTTCCTCGTGGCGGGCCTCGCGGCCATCTCGATCCTGCTCATCTTCTACGGCATCGCCGGACGTCCGTCCGTGGACCCGGTCCAGGCACGCCTGACCCAGCTCGGCTCGATGCAGGCCAAGAACCTCGAGGAGCTCGAGCTCCAGCAGCCGGTCTTCGAGCGCACGATCAAGCCGCTCATGGGCCGACTCTCCGGAACGGTCGCCCGGATCACCAGCGCCTCGTTCTCCCAGCAGACGGAGAAGCGGCTCGCGCTCGCGGGCAACCCGGGCGACATGCGCACCGCCGACTGGCTGGGCGTGAAGGCCGTCGGCGTGATCGTCGGTGCTGCCATCTTCTTCCTGCTGTTCGTCTTCCCCGGCCTGTTCGGGGTGCCGGTTCCGCTCAACCTGATCATGGTGATCGCGGGCGGCGGCATCGGGTACATGGCGCCCGAGTTCTGGCTCGGCGGCCGGGTCAAGAAGCGCCAGAAGGCCATCCTGCTGATGGTCCCGGACGCCCTCGACCTGCTCACGATCTCCGTGCGCGCGGGCCTCGGCTTCGACGGGGCGCTGGCCAAGGTGGTCGAGAAGCTCAAGGGACCCCTGAGCGAGGAGTTCCGGCGGGCCCTGGCCGAGATCCGCGTGGGCAAGGCCCGGCGCGACGCGCTGCGGGACATCGTCCCGCGCACCGAGGTGCCGGCGCTCACGAACTTCATCGGCGCGGTCATCCAGGCCGAGCAGCTGGGCGTCTCGATCTCCAAGGTCC
>JBAXFC010000071.1:0-11022 GCA_037140135.1 Chloroflexota bacterium | reverse complement strand
CCCGCCAGCGGGGCCAGGGCGCGACGACGCAAATCGTCGGCGGCATCCTGGTCGTCCTGGGCATCATCGTTGCGGTCCTGCTCGGGATCTTCGCCCAGAAGCTCGCCAGCAGCCTGCCGGTCAACGGTGACGGCACCTTCAAGGCCTGCAGCTTCATCTCGAACACCCAGGTCGAATCCGTCATCGGCAGCGGCGCGGTCGCCTTCCCCCTCGACGGCTTCCTCGGCGACATCATCAAGGCCCCGGTTGACGAGCGGCTGCTCAAGAACGCCGACGACTGCTGGATCCTGTCCGACCCGAACACGACCGATACCGGCACGTTCGGACGGATCGCCCGCCAGGACGACGGCAACGCCGCATCCACCTTCGCCTCGGCCAAGTCGGCCGGGAAGGGCACCTACTACGGCAGCGACCAGCCCGGGCTCGGCGACGAGGCGTTCTGCACCGGCGGCGGCGAGGGACTCGGCTACGGCGTGTTCGCCCGCAAGGGCAACACGCTCGTGTTCGTGAGCCTCTTCGACGCCACCGCCCTGGCGCAGGACTCGGGCACCACCGGCGACGGGGTCCAGTACTCCCAGGCGATCTGCGACCTGTCCAGCCAGCTGGCCGCCCAGATCCTCCACTAGCCCAGGGCGCAGTGCGTCCCGACAGACGGAAGCGCGGCCGCAAGGCCGCGCTTCTTCATGTCCGGACCGGCGGGGGCGAACCCCCGCGGTTCTCAGTTCGCCTGGCCGCCGGGTCCCTGCTGGTGGCTGTAGGCGTCGAGCAGCATGCCGATCGTGATCTCGCCGTAGCGCGTCGAGAGCTCGTCACGCGCCGCGCCCCAGAGCGCCCGCAGGGTGCGCGGCCCACTGCGCTCAAGGTCCCGGAGGCGCGTGCCCCCGAACCGCTCGATGCCCGGGATCCGGATCAGCTCCTCGGCCAGCCGTCGGGCCGACTCGGAGAGCGTCGAGTCCTCCGACAGTCCGACCGCGGCCGCGGCCGCGGCCACCGCGCGCCGCTTGTCGCCGGGCAGCAGGTCCGAAACCGGCGACATCGGCGGCATGGGCGACGAGAGGCCGCCGAGCGCGTCGGCCTTGAGCGTCGGCGCTGCGTCCTTGGCGGCCTGCATGGCCGTCGCGGCGGCGGCCATGCGCTCCGCAGGCGTCGGGACGGGCTCCGGCGTGACCGCCGGGCTCGCCGATGCCGTGGTCCCGGTGGCGGCGGCCGATGCGCCCGCGGAGTCCGAGGCGACCGGGCCGCCCGACGCGGATGCACCTCCAGCGCCGGCGCCGCCACCCGAGGGCCCGGAGCCCGGCGTCGGGCCGCCACCGGAGCCACCGGAGCCCGAGCCGCCCGAGCCGCCACCGTCATCGGACTTCTTGCGCGGCTTGTCGCCGCCGGACATGGAGCTGCCCAGCGCGTTGTTGAGGAGCTGCGGGATGTCGATCCCGGTCAACCCCTTGACTGTCGCAGAGGTCTCGGCGAGCGTCTTGGTCGTGGTCTTGACGATGTCGGACGCGCCGTCGGTCGAGAGCACCGTCAGGTTGTCGATCCGCCCGATCGGCTCGGCCGCCGCACGCACGATCTCCGGCAGCATCGAGAGGACCGTCGAGATGATGGCCGCCTCGTTGAACTGGCGGTAGGCCTCGGCGCGCAGGGCCAGGGCCTTGGCCTCGGCCTCGCCCTTGGTGAACGTGATGCCGGCCTCGGCGTTGCCCTCGAGGGTCGTCTGCTTTGCGTTCGCCTCCGCGTTGACGAGGGTCACGCGCGCGAGCGCCTCGCCCTTGGTCACCTGGACCGAGGCCTCGGCCTGGCCCGCGAGCTTGACCCGCTCGGCCTCGGCCTGGGCCTGGGCGATGCGGGCGCCCTTGTCGCCCTCGGCGCGCCGGATCTGCGCCTCGGCCTCCGCCTCGGCCGGGCGGATCGTGGACGCGATGAGCTCCTTCTGCTTGCGGTCCGCCTCGAGCTGGGCCAGCTCGGTCTGGCGCCGGACGACCTCCTGCTGCGCCTCGGCCTGGGCGAGCGGGCCGGACTGCGCGGCCTTCGCCTGCGCGGCGGCCGTGAGGGCTTCCACCTCGGCCTGGCGGAGCGCCACGTCGCGCGATGCGTTGAGCTTGATCTGCTGGGCCTCCGCCTCGCGGACCGCGGCCTCCTGGTCGGCGGTGGCCTTGGCCATGCGGGCGTCGCGCTCCCGGCGCGCCGTCTCCTGCTGGCCGATGAGGTCCATGTAGCCGACCTCATCGCGGATCGCTTGGATCGTGAAGTTGTCGATCGACAGGCCGGAGGTGGCGAGGTCCGCCTTGGCGGCGCCCTGGACCTCCTGCTGGAACTTCTGGCGGTCGTAGTTGAGCTCCTCGACGGTCAGCGTGCCGACGATCGAGCGGAGGGAGCCTTCGAGGACGTTCTTGACGATCGAGTCCAGCAGCTCCTCGCTGTCGAGGAAGCGCTCCGCCGCGTTGCGGATCGACTCCTCGTCACCACCGATCTTGACCGTCGCCACGCCCTGGACCATGCACTTGATGCCCTGCTTGGTCACGGCATCGGTGAGGTTGACGTTGATCTGACGGGCCGACAGGTGCACGCGGCCCAGCTTGTGGACCAGGGGCAGGACGATCACGCGCCCGGCGCGCACGACCTTGAGCTGCGACGGCGAGCCGCCGAACACACCACCCGTGCGGACGAGCGCCTCGTTGGCGCCTGCGACCTTGACCCTGCTCGTCGCGTACGCGGAGAGCAGGACGATGATGATGACCGGGATCAGGACAGCCACCACGCTGCCGTCGATGTTGAACAGGCTCATGCGCCGCTCTCCCCTCCGGCGGCGCTGCTCGCGCCGACCGCGTCCGTGACGATGACGGCCGTACCCGCCACCCCGCTGATCTTGACGGTGCGGCCGGACGGGATATCCCGGTCGGCGGTTGCCGCGAACTCGTGTGTCTGGCCCTCGGCCTTGACGAGCACGCTGCCAAACCGGCTGGCCGGGATCGCCACGCTCACGTAGGCGTCATCCCCGACCAGGTCGGCGATCTTGAATGGATCCGCGCTCTCGCTCCGGCGCAGGAAGCCGAACAGCGCCCCGGCCAGCACCGCGCCACCGATCCCGGCAACCACCCCGATGATGGCCGCCGTGCCGCTGTGGACGTCGAGGAGCTGGGTCGCGAACAGGCCGCCGGCGCCGAACATGCCCACGAAGCCGAGCAGGATCGGGGTGATCGAGGTCCCGCCGATATCGAAGCCGAAGCCATCGAGCAGGCCCCCGAGGACGTCGTCGAACACCACGGTGATCAACAGGAGCACGAGGCCGATCAGCGCCGCGACGGCGAAGACCCAGTCCTCGACAGGAATCGTGATCATCGGCGGACGCCGCACCCTCCCCGCTCGGCGTCGGCGTGACGCCGTGTCGGGCCCCGCACCACGCGGGGCGTTCGGTGAGCATAGGCCGCCGGCGACCGCCGCGATAGGTGGAAACTCATCGTCCCGGCGCGTCACCGGCCCCGTTGCAGAAGCCCGCGGCGGCCACCTCTGCGATGGCCTCCGTCGTGCGGGTGGCCCCAGTTCGGCCCGGAGCCCGGCCGGCCCCCAACGCCGGCCCGACCTGCGGGGCCAGCGGCCGCCGCAGGCAGCGCCACGGCAGGCAGGAGCAGGATGGCAGGCCGGGCGGGGATGACGAGGCGGCGGACGAGGGGCGGCGGCGTGCGGCATCAGGCGTAGGGGGTTCCGGGCGGGCTCCGGGCGGCCGACAGCGTCCCACTGCCCTGACTGACCTGGAGGGTGCGCGGGCGCCTGCGGGCGCTGCATCGCCGGCCGGCGCCAATCGTCCTGCGAGGGCGCGGCGCGTGACGCGCGCGCTGGCCGGGGCGTCAGTTCCCCGTGGCGTCCCCGGTCGCGGGTCCGAAGAGGAGCCTGCCCCAGGACTCGAGCGGCGTCGGCCGCGCAACGACGGTGCCGAGGCGGACCGTGGCCGAACCGGGTGCGTCCGCCTTCAGGGCCGGCGCGTCGTCGGCCAGCACGAACGGGATCTCCTTCGCGCCGCCGAGGCGGTACTCACGAGCGGCCTGCTCGATGTAGACCTGCCGCTGGATCAGGGTCAGCTCCGACTCGAGCGCCTGGGCCTCTGCCTCGAGGGCGGCGTTCGAGCTGCGCATGACAGCGGTCCGGGCAGTGGCGGCGCTGGCATCGCCAACCTGCCGCGCGAACAGGACGATCACCCAGGCGGCCACGAGCGCGGCCAGCAGCATCGCGATCCGGCGCCGGGTCAGCCCGGCCACCGGCAGGTCCGACAGGCTGCCCAGCGCCGCCGAGGCGGCCGCGGTCGGCGCGGTGGCACCGATCGGCGGCGCGGCGGTCGGATCGACCTCCGGCTCGAGCATCTGGCGGGTGGTCTGGCGGGCCATTGGGCGAGGGTAGCTGCGCTCGATTCGCGTGTCAACCGCGATCGCGCGGGCGATTCACGATGCGGGACTGGTCCGCAGGCGCTCCGGGTCGGCCGATCTTGCGTCATTCGTTCGACCATCCGTTCGAACTTTGCCATCCAAGGTGGCACTGCCGGTGCGCAAGTTGGCGTAGACTTCGTCACTTCCGATCATGCGTTCTATTTCATCGGAGCCCGGACATGCGCACGTACGCACCCGCCACCACGCGAGCCGTCCTGGACGAGCTCCTCCGGGAGCCGTCGCTCGCCCGAGGTGTCGTCCACCACGAGATCCGGCAGGCGATCGCCGCCCAGCACGGGGACTGGCCGGAGTGGCTGGACCCGCGCATCCGTGGCGGCCTCGCCAAGCGCGGCATCGAGCGGCCGTACACGCACCAGGCGGACGCCATCGAGGCGGTCCACGCCGGCCGGGACATCGTGGTGGTCACGCCCACGGCGTCGGGCAAGTCGCTCTGCTACACCGTGCCGGTGCTCCAGGCCCTCGCGGAGGATCCGTCCGCCCGCGCGCTCTTCCTCTTCCCCACCAAGGCGCTGGGGCAGGACCAGACGACCGAGTTCGGGGAGCTCGTGCAGGACGCCGGGCTCGAGATCTCCTCGGCCTGCTACGACGGGGACACGCCGGCACCCATCCGCTCGGCGGTGCGCAAGGCCGGGCAGGTCGTGGTGACCAACCCGGACATGCTCCACTCGGCGATCCTCCCCCACCACACCAAGTGGTTCCAGCTGTTCGAGCAGCTCCGGGTCATCGTCATCGACGAGTTGCACACCTACCGCGGCGTCTTCGGGTCGCACGTGGCCAACGTGCTGCGCCGCCTCCTGCGGCTGTGCGCGCACTACGGCTCGCACCCGGTGATCGTCTGCTGCTCCGCGACGATCGGGAACCCGGCGGAGCTGGCGGAGACGCTGACGGGGAGGCCGGTCCAGCTGATCGACCGCAACGGGGCGCCGGCGGGCGAGAAGCACCTGCTGCTGGTCGATCCGCCGGTGATGGACGCCGCGACAGGTGCGCGCGGGTCGGCGCTGACCCTCGCCCAGCGCTGGGCGATCCCGTTCCTGAAGGCCGGGCGCCAGACGGTCGTGTTCGGGAAGTCCCGGGTGGCGGTGGAGATCATGCTCTCGAACATGCGCGAGACGCTGCGCGCGGACCTGGGACCGCGCTCGCGGATCCGCGGCTACCGGGGTGGCTACCTGCCCACGGAGCGCCGGTCCATCGAGCGGGGCCTGCGGGACGGCGAGGTGCTGGGCGTCGTCTCCACGAACGCCCTGGAGCTGGGCGTGGACATCGGCCGGCTCGATGTCGCGGTGCTGGCCGGCTACCCGGGCTCGATCGCGGGGACCTGGCAGCAGATGGGCCGGGCAGGGCGCCGCGGCGACGTATCGGTCGCGATCCTGGTCGCCTCCCCTGCGCCCGTGGACCAGTACGTGATCCACCACCCGGAGTTCGTCCTCGGCGGGCGGCCGGAGGAGGCGCGGCTGGACCCGGACAATCTCCACGTCCTGCTCGCCCACATCCGGGCCGCCACCTTCGAGCTGCCCTTCGAGCCCGGAGAGTGGTTCGGGCCAGGACCCGCCGATGACCTGCTCGCCTTCCTCGGCGAGGGCGGGCATGTCCGCCAGGCAGACGACGGGCGCTGGTACTGGAGCTCGGAGAACTTCCCGGCGTCGGAGATCTCGCTGCGCTCGGCTGCGCCCGAGAACGTCGTGATCATCGACACCACCCCGGACCGGCCGCGCGTCCTGGGCGAGGTGGACCTCTTCTCCGCCCAGGTGCTGGTCCACCAGCACGCCATCTACATGCACGAGTCCACGCAGTACCACGTTGACCGCCTCGAGTGGGGCGAGCGCAAGGCGTACGTCCACAAGATCGACGCGGACCACTACACGTACGCCAACCGGGCGGTGACCCTCAAGCCGCTCGACGTCTTCGCCGGCGGGCCGGCCACCGGCGGTACCCGCGTGCACGGGGAGGTCATGGTCGCGAGCCTCGTGACGCTCTACAAGAAGCTCAAGTTCGTCACCGACGAGAACGTGGGCTGGGGCCCCATCGACCTGCCGGAGATCGAGCTCCAGACGACGGCCTACTGGCTCACGGCAGAGGATGCCGCGAAGGGCTGGCGGCGGGACGAGCTTGACGTGGCGCTCATCGGTGCGGGCCGTGCGATCCAGGCCGTGGCGGCGGTCCTGCTGATGGTCGATCCGCGGGACCTGGGCCTCGTCTCGCAGGTCCGGTCACCGCACCACGAGGCGCCCACGATCTACCTCTACGAGGCGATGCCCGGTGGCGTGGGCCTCTCGGAGCGGCTGTGGGATCGGCACGCGGAGCTCATCGACGGCGCCGCGGACCTGATCCGCGCGTGTGCCTGTGACGCGGGCTGTCCCGCCTGCACCGGTCCCCGCCTGGAGCCCGAGGTGGACGGCAAGGCGCTTGCGCTGCGCCTCCTGGCCTCGCTCGGGGCCGGGGCCGGGGCATCGACGCGTGACCGGGCGGCCGTCGCATGACCGCGCAGCAGAGCGCCCCGGTCACCCGGGAGCGCCGCCTCGCCAATCTGCGGGCAACGCTCGCGCGGGGCGGTGGCGCGCCTGATGGCGGCGGCGACATCGCCCCGGCCCGGGCGCCGTTCGCCGGCCGGCGGAGCCCCGTGCTCGCCGCCCGTCTCGCGGCAGCCCTCGGCGCGGAAGTCGCGGACACCTCCGCCGGCTGCATCGTCCGGCGCGTCGTCCCGCCCGTCGAGATCCCGCTCGACCGTGAGCGCCTCTCCCGCCTCCCGGGCCATCCCCCGGTGGACGCGCCGCTCGTCTGTCTTGACACCGAGACCACCGGCCTCGCCACCGCAGCGGGCACCCTCGCCTTTCTCGTGGGCCTCGCCCGCTGGGACGGGGACAGCTTCCGTCAGACCCAGCTCCTCCTCCCGGACCACGCGGACGAGCCTGCGCTCCTCGCGGAGATCGCGGAGTGGGTCACCCCGGACGCCTGGCTCGTGACCTACAACGGCCGCGGGTTCGACTGGCCGCTGATCGAGGCCCGCTACCGCCTGGCCGGGCGACCCGCTCCCGCGCACGCCGGCCACCTGGACCTGCTGCCCTTCGTGCGCAAGGTGTTCAAGCACCGGATGGAGAACGCCCGTCTGCGCACTGTCGAGACGGATCTCCTGGGGGTGAGCCGCATGGGCGACGTCGAGGGCTGGGAGATCCCGTCCATCTACCTCGATGTCCTGCGCGGCGGCCCGATCGAGCCGCTCGCGGGGGTCGTCATCCACAACGAGAAGGACGTCCGCTCGCTGGGCCTGCTGCTCGCCCACGTGGAGCGCCGCTACGCAGACCGGCCGTCGCGCCACGAGGCGCCCCGCGGGGACCTGGCAGGCCTCGCACGCGCCTATGCCAAGGACCGGCGCCATGACGAGGCGCTCGAGTGCCTCGATGACGCCCTCGCCTCGGAGCCGCCGAACCGGGACCCGTTCGGCCGCTCGCCGGCGGCTCCCGCGTATGCCCGGGAGGCGGCCGCGGTCTCTGACGAGGCCTGGATGCAGCCGCGGAACCGGCCGCATTTCGGGGGCCGGCCGCCCGCGTCGGGCTGGCGGGGCGAGCTGGCGGCCGGCCGGGGCGGGTCGCTGGGACCCTCGCCGTCCGCCGCTGCCTGGGAGACTCCCTCGGACCGCTGGACAGACGAGCGTCTTGCAGCTGAACGGGCCCGCACGCTGCGCCGCCTCGGACGGTGGGCGGAGGCGGCGGAGGCGTGGCAGACCGCGGCTGCGGCCGGTGGCGGCCTGGGCGCGATCGCCTGGATCGAGGTCGCCAAGCTGCGGGAGCACAAGCTCGAGGACCCGGGAGGCGCACTCGCGGCGACCCGGGCCGCCTGGCGCCTCCTGGAGCGGCTCCGCCTCACCGGCAGGCCGCACCCGAGGCTTGAGGCGGACCTCCAGCGGCGCGGCACGCGCCTCGCCGCCCGGGTCCGCAGACATGGCACGGCCCCGGCCGACTGACCGGGGCCGATGTCCCTGGTTCGGGATACCGGCGTCGAGGCCGGCTGCCCCCTACCCGATGTGCTTGCGCGCCACCTCGGCGAACCGCTCGCCGACCACCTGGGCCGCCGCGCCGTCGTCGCTCACCCGGAGGCCGTACGGCGCCAGGTTGACGTCCTTGATGCCGATGCCGATGCTGATCGACCGGGCGAGCAGGGCGTCGGACTGGGGCAGCATGCCGGCCCAGTAGTTGCCGGTGTTGTGGTCCGGGTGACCGCAGTCGAAGGGACAGCCCTTGCCGGTGGCGGTGCGCCGGGCCAGGACATGGTCCATCTTGCTGTAGACGTGCCAGCCGGATGCGCCGAGCGTGATCGAGCCGACCTCCTTGGCGACCGCCTCGGCAATCTCCCTGGTCGGCAGGACGACCACGAGGTGCGACGCGAGGTCACCCTCCGGGTCGATCAGGCGCCGGAAGCCGATCCCCGGGACCTCCGAGAGGATGCCCTTGACGACCGCCTTGTTCGAGCGCAGGCGGTCGCGGATGTAGCCCAGCTTGGGCAGCTGGCCGAGCAGCACGGCCCCCTCGAGCTCGGTCATGCGGAAGTTGAGACCCAGGAACGGCCGCTCGGCGTACTTGGCCTCGAGGCGGTACGGCATGTGGCCCTGGTCGTGGATCGCGAAGCACCGCTCGTACAGCGCCTGGTCGTTGGTGACGATGCCGCCGCCGTCGCCGCAGGTGATCGTCTTGTTCTCGTTGAAGCTGTAGGTGCCGATCGTGCCGATGCCGCCGACACCCTGACCCTGGTAGGTGCAGCCCATGCCCTGGGCGCAGTCCTCGATCAGGGCGATCCCGTGCTTGTCCGCGATGGCCTTGAGCTCGTCGAGCCGCGCCGGCGCGCCGAGCATGTGCACGACCAGGATCGCCTTCGTGCGGGACGTGATCTTGGCCTCGACGTCAACCGGATCGAGGTTGAAGGTGTCGTCCACCTCGCCCAGCACGGGCGTCGCGCCCGTGTAGACGATCGAGGAGATCGAAGCGACATAGGTGAAGCCCGGGACGATGACCTCGTCCCCATCCCCGATGCCGAGGCCCATCATGGCCACCAGCAGCGCCGCCGAGCCGCCGCCCGAGAGCGCGAGGCCGTACCCGACGCCCGCCAGCTCGGCGATCGCCAGCTCCACCTTGTGCACCTTGGCCTTGAACGCGGGGTTGTCGGCCGGGCCATAGCGGCTCAGGAAGCCACTCGCCATGACCTCCAGGACCTCAGCTGTCTCTTCCGCGCCGATCAGTTCGATGCCGGGTCCGGCCATGGTGTCCTCCTACAACGCAAGCGCTTGCACCGTAACGATCACGGGCCTCCATGTCAATGCGCCGGGACGACGTCTTGTCCTGCGCCGCAAACGCTTGCATGATTGCGCGCACAGGAGGCCCTTCCAGCGATGACCGGCGCCCAGCGCACGACCCTCCGCCATGTCGCCGACACCCTCGGGGTGGCGGTCTCCACGGTCTCCCGCGCGCTCAACGACGATCCTCAGATCAGCACGGCCACCCGCGAGCGGGTCCGGACCGCGGCCGACTCGCTGGGCTATGTGCCGGACGCCGCGGCCCGCAGCCTCGCGGTCCGCTCCAGCCACACCTTCGGGCTGATGATCCCCGACGCCAAGGACCCGATGCTGGGAACGGTGGTCGCCGCCTTCGAGAACGCCGCCGGCGCCGCGGGCTACACCGTGATCGTCGCGACGAGCGCCGGCGACGCAACCCGCGAGCGGCGGGCGCTGCGGGAGTTCACCGCCCACCGCGCCGACGGCATCGCGCTCATGGGCAGCGTGCTCGACCTCGAGGCGGTCGTCGCCCGGGCGCGGCCAAGCCGGGTCGTGTTCCTCAACAGCGAGCGCCTGCACCACGGCGAGCCCGACATCCTGCCCGTCCTCTGCCTCCGTCCGGACGAGTCGGACGGGATGCGCCAGGTCGTGGAGCACCTCGTCGCCCAGGGGCGCCGCGCCTTCGCCTTCGTGGACGGCGACCGGGCCGCCTCAGGCCACGTCCGCAGCGAAGCGCTGCGGCGCCACGTCCGGGCGGCGCTCGGCCGGGACCTGGTCACGGTGCTGCGCTGGAACGCGGACGAGCGCGTCGCGATCGCGCGGGCCCTGGTCGCCGCCGGGGCCGATGCCGTGGTGGGCTACGACGACCGGGTGGCGCTCGGCCTGCTCGACGCGTTCCGCTCCGCCGGACGGCGGGTTCCGGACGACGTCGCCGTCGTGGGCTTCGACGACATCCTGTTCTCCGAGCTCTCCAACCCGCGCCTCACCACCGTCCGCCAGCCGGCGGCGGAGATGGGCGCGCTCGCGGTCGAGATGCTGCTCGACGCGATCACGACGGACACGCTGCCGCCCACGCGGGTGCTGCCGGTCGAGCTGGTCGTCCGGGAGAGCTCCGTCCGCTCCTGAGTCGAGCAGCGAGCCCTACAGGCCGAGCGCTCGCAGATACTCGCGGTTGGCCCGCTGCCCCTCGACGACCATCTCCCGCGTCACGTCGTGGGCAAGGAACTGGTCCTGCTCGATCACGACCCAGCCCTGGTAGCCGGTCTCCGCGAGCGCATCCACGACTGCCGGGATGTCCGCGTCACCCTCGCCGAGCGGGCTGAACAC
>JBAXFC010000070.1:0-11108 GCA_037140135.1 Chloroflexota bacterium | reverse complement strand
GATCACGTCAACGCAGGTCCTGCCCTTGGAGACCTCGACACGACCGCTACGCGAGAAGATGGCCCTGCCCTCCACCTTGAGCGCCGTGCCCGCACCCGCCGCGACCGCACGCACCCCGATGGGCCCGTCCGTGGAGAGGGGCAGCGCGGTGATGCCCGCGAACCCCGTGATCCCGGTGCCGAGGCTGCTCTGCCCCAGCACGCCGGTCCCCGACGAGGCCGAGCCCACGACACCGTACGACGACGAGGTGGAGCCGGCGACCCCGATCTCAATCGTGCTGACACCCCGCACGCCGGTGGACGAGTAGCTCGTGCCATAGACGCCGCAATAGCTCTGGCTCTCCCCCGTCACACCGATCCCGCCGCTCGCGGTCCCCACGAAGGCATCGCTCGTGGGGTCGCCGAAGGTGCTGATGCCGGTCGCGATCGTCCCGGTGTACGAGTTGCCGACCTGGACGAACTCGCCGTTGGCGGCCGCAACCGGCGCCGGTCGGGCGAGGGTCGAGGCCACGACGGCCGCCGTGCCGCCAATGGCGGCCGCAAGGACGTTTCGCCGGCTGCGAACGGAACCGGGGTCATGGGTTTCGGACATCGCGGCAGGCTCCCCGTCTCGACCGCGAGCAGGCGGGGGCGGTCACCCCGTACCCGGCTCAGGCTACGGAACGTGCGCGCGCACGCTGTCGGCGATGCTCCGCTGCGGTTGTCAGCGGGGAGGCCGGAACGCCGGACGTCCCGCAGACACAATCAGGAGCGGCGGGTCCTCGAGGGCTTCTTCTTGCGCTCGCGCTTCTCGCGGATCTGCTCACGGAAGACCAGCCGGATCGGCGTGCCGTCGAAGCCGTACGCCTCGCGCAGCCGGTTCTCCAGGTACCGCCGGTACGAGAAGTGGATCGACTGCGGGTCCGTGGAGAAGAACACGAAGGTCGGCGGCGCAACCCCGGCCTGGGTGGCGTACCGGATCTTGGCGCGCTTCCCGTGCACGATCGCGGGCGGATTGCGCTCGACGGCGGCGGAGACGAGCCGGTTCAGCTCGCCCGTGCCGATCCGCCGGCGCCGCTCGCCCCAGACGTCCACCGCAAGCTCGAGGATGCGCTGGACGCGCTGCCCGGTCTTGGCGCTGATGGACACGATCGGGGCGTAGTCGATGAACGCCAGCTCGCGGCGCACCTTGGCCGAGAACTCGTCGAAGGACTTGGCGGTCTTGTCCTCGACGATGTCCCACTTGTTGACCGCGATGATCAGGCCGCGACCTTCCTCGATCACGTACCCGGCCACGTGCGCGTCCTGCGCCGTCAGCCCGTCATGGGCATCAAGCACCAGGACCGCCACGTCCGCCCGCGAGATCGCCTTGAGGGCCCGCATCGTGGAATAGCGCTCCGCGGCAGGACCCGAGGCCACCTTGCCGCGGCGCCGGATGCCGGCGGTGTCGATCAGGGTGATCTCGGACCGGCCCCAGGCGATCGTCGTGTCGATGGCGTCCCGCGTGGTGCCCGGGATGTCGGAGACGATCGAGCGCTCCTCCCCGAGCAGCGCGTTGAGCAGTGAGGACTTGCCGACGTTGGGTCGGCCGACGAAGGCGATGGCCGGCGGCTCGGCCTCCTCGGCGGCGATCTGCGCGTCCCAGCGGGCGGAGATCTCCTCCACGGCTTCCGCGTCCGGGTCCTGCTCCTCTTCCTCGTCGTCGTCGTCACCGGCGACATACGGCTCGATCCGACCGGCCGCCATGTCCTTGGCCCATTCCTCGGCCTCGGCCTCGCGGGCCTTGCGCGCGATCTCCGACTCGCTCTCGGGCGGCAGCGCCCAGACGACCGAGTCGAGCAGGTCGGCCACGCCGCGGCCGTGGTTGGCGGAGATGGCGAAGGTCTCGTCCCAGCCCAGCTGGTAGAACTCGGCGGCATCCTGCTCGCGACGCTGGTTGTCGGCCTTGTTGGCGGCCACCAGCACGGGCTTGGTGGTGCGCCGGAGCAGCGTGGCGGCATCCAGGTCGGCAGGCGTCGGACCGGTCTCGGCATCGACGAGGAAGACGATCACGTCCGCCTCCCCAATGGCGAGTCGCGCCTGGAGCTGCACCTGCTCCTCGATCGGATCGCCCGGCGCGATCTCGAGGCCGCCGGTGTCGATGACCACGAACCGGCGTCCGTTCCACTCGCCGTCGCCGTACATGCGGTCACGGGTGGTTCGGGCCCGGTCCTCGACGATGGCCGCACGGCCGTCCCCGACGATCCGGTTGAACAGCGTGCTCTTGCCCACGTTCGGCCGCCCGACAAGGGCGACGATGGGCAGGCCGGCGGTACGTGTGGGCATCGATCAGGCCGCGCCGACGGTGGTCTTCGGGCGCGGCAGGGATGTCGTCCGTCCGGCCGGCGTCACGGCTGCCTCGAGGGCGGCCTGGGCCAGCGGCGCGGCCTGGACCCGCATGGCCGGTGTGCCAGCGAGGAAGTAGATCCGCTCGGCCACGTCCTGGAGGTCCTCGACGGGCGTGGAGGTGCCGCCGGTCACGCCCACGATGCGGACACGCTCGAACGGGACGGAATCAACCAGGTCACGGGCATTCTCCACCTGCAGCGCGGGGGTGCCGGCGATCTGGCACAGGCGCGTGAGCTCCTTGGTGTTCGCCGAGTGGCGGCCGCCGACGACGACCATCAGGTCCACCGTGCGGGCGATCTCGAGCGTGTCCTCCTGCCGCCGGATGGTGACCGGGCAGACGGTGTTGACGATCTTGAGCTCGTGCGCTCGGCTCACCATGAAGGCGGCCAGCTTCTCGAACTTCCACGGGGGCTGCGTGGATTGCGTGATCAGCGCCATCCGCTTGCGGCGCGGGATGCGATCCCAGTCCGCCTCCTCGTCCACGACGATCGCGTCCGGCGCGAAGCCGAGCAGGCCCACGACCTCGGGGTGCTTGGGCGTGCCCAGCAGGACGATGCTGTAGCCCTCACCCACCAGGGACTTGAGCTGGCGCTGCTCCTGGATCACCCAGCTGCAGGTGCCGTCGATGATCTCCAGCTCGCGCGAGCGCGCCTGGTCGAACACCTCGGGCTTCACGCCGTGCGCGCGGATGACCACGACGGAGCCGTGATCGATCTCGTCCAGCGTGCCGACAGTCTCAACGCCGAGCTGCTCGAGGTCGTGGATCACGCCCTCGTTGTGCACCACCTGGCCAAGGGTGTGGGTCGCCTTGCCGTCGGCCGCCGACTCCTTCGCCTTGTCGATGGCCTCGCGCACGCCATAGCAGAACCCGGTTCGGTTCGCGATGCGGACTTCCTCGACCATACCCATTGCTCCGATGTTCGCACACGTCCAGCGTTCGCGCCGACGGGCGCACGCCTCACGGTTACGGTTCGGGCGTGGGGTCCTGTCGGATGGCGTCCGCGTAGACGCCGCGATGACGGGGGTCGAGCTGCTCCGCGATCCGGCCCATGATGGCCGCCGTGGCGATGCTCTTGGCCGACTTCCGGTCCGCGTCCGCCGGCACCACGTCGGCCACGGTGAAGGATTCCCCGATCCGCACGCTGATCCTGCGGCGCGGGAACGGCAGCGGGAACTTCTGGCCCTTCTTCCAGACGGCGTCCGTGCCATTCACCCCGACCGGCAGGATCCTGGCGCCGGACCGCATGGCGAGCATCGCAAGGCCGTCCTTGGCCTCCTGGAGCCTGCCGTCCGGGCTCCGCGTCCCTTCCGGGAAGACCACCAGGGCATAGCCCTTCTCCAGGATCCTCGCGGCCAGCCGGAAGGCCTCGACGTCCGCCGCTCCGCGGTCCACCGGGTGGACGCCGCCGTGGGCGCACATCCAGCCGAAGAGCGGCCAGTCGAACAGCTCGCGCTTGCCCAGCCAGTGGATCCGGCGATCGCCGACCGCCTCGTTCAGCCAGGCGCCGGCCACGATCGGGTCCAGGTTGGAGATGTGGTTCACCGCGAGCAGGAGGCCGCCGGTGGTCGGCACGCGATCGAGACCGGTGACGGTCACGCTGGCGAAACAGCGCGAGAAGAGGCGCGAGAGCAGGGCCACGCCACGGGTCAACGGCGTCTGGTCGTTGTCGAGACGATGGGCGACCTCGAGCAGCTTGTTCGGCTTGGCGGAGGGCGTCTCCGCGGCCCTGGCGGAAGGGGTCGGACCAGGCTCCGCCGGCTTCGCCACGGGGACCGCGGCAGGCTCAGCGGCCGCGGCAACCGGGAGCGGCGCCTCCGCTGCGCGGATCGCCTCGACCACCATCTCCACGGTCTGCTCGAAGTCGTGGCCGTCACTGTTCACGTGGACAGCGTCCGGCGCCGCGACCAGGGGCGCCACGGCACGGGTGGTGTCCTGCTCGTCGCGCGCCCGCAGCTGGTCCCGGACCAGCGCGGCCTCCGCGCTCTCCGGGTCCAGGCCGCGCTGGCGGATGCGGCGCCCCGCCCGCTCCTCCACGGACGCGTCGAGGAACAGCTTGAGGCCGGCGTCCGGCAGGACCACCGTGCCGATGTCACGTCCGGCGACCACGATGCCACCGTCCGTGACCAGCGCCCGCTGGCGCTCCAGCAGCGCCGACCGCACCTCGGGAATCCGGGCGACGGTGGAGACCGCGCCGTCCACCGCGTCGGAGCGGAGCGCGTCGGTCGCATCCTCGCCGTCGAGCAGGACCCGCGCCAGCCGGCCGCTGCCGTCATCGCCCAGCCCCACCCGCTTGGTCATCGCCACCAGCGCCGGACCGTCGTCCGGGGCGATCCCATCTCGCAGGGCGAGGGCGGTGAGGGCCCGGTAGATGATCCCGGTGTCCACGAACCGCAGGCCCAGGCGCGCGGCAGCCGCAGACCCGACGGAGCTCTTCCCGCTGGAGGCGGGCCCGTCGAGCGCGACGATGATTCGGCGGACGGACGGCGTGGTCATCCCGACGAGGATAGCCCGATGACGACGATCAGGGCGGCCGCCGGACCGGCTCAGCGACGCTGCGTCAAGCGTTCGGGCCCGGGACGCGTGCCGGTGACCGACAGACGGCCGGAACTGGACGCTCAGTCAGAGACCCGGGGCCGAACGGGCCTCAACCCCCAACGCTCCGACCCGGACCTCGGCCGAGGCTGCATCTCCCTGACCGACAGTCCCGGAAACGCCGCGAATGGGGCTGCGGAGGCAATTCCAAGGCTCCGCAACCGGCCCGCGCCGCGATTCCCGGACTGGCAGTCAGGTCCGCGCGGGCGGCCGGGCACGGTCTCCACGGCTCAGCCGCGGGTCGTCCCCTCGCGCACGGGCGCGGCCAGGCGGCGGACCTCTGCGGGCGTGAGGACCCGCACGTCGCCCGCGGACATCGTCTCGAGGCGCAGCGACCCGATCCGGACCCGGACGAGCCGCCGGACCGGGCTGCCCACCTCGGCGAACATCCGGCGGAGCTGCCGCTTCCAGCCCTGGTGGATGGTGACGCGGACCCAGGTCAGCCGCTCGTCCGGGGGCGGGTCGATGATCTCCGCGAGGAGTCGGTCCTCCGTGTTTGTCTGGCCCCGCAGGCCGCGGAGGGTCGCGACACCCTCGAGCAGCTCCACGCCCGTCTCGAGGGCCCGCGCCTGCTCGCGGGTCAGCTGGCGCGCCAGCGCGACCGCGTACTCGCGCTCAACGCCGTAGCGAGGGTGCAGGACGCGCTCCGCCCAGGCGCCGTCATTGGTGAGCAGGATCAGCCCCTCGGAGTCCTGGTCCAGGCGACCCACCGGGTACAGGCGGGCGCCGCGGGCGATCTCCGGCGAGACCAGGTCCACCACCGTGGTCTCAGCATGCCGGTCGCGGACCGTGGAGGTCACGCCGGCGGGCTTGTGCAGCGCGAGGTAGAGCGGCGCCGCTTCCGGCACGCGAAGCGGGCGCCCGTTGACCTCGATCCGGGCGGTGTCGGGGTCCACCTTCTCGCCCAGGGTCGCGGGGCGCCCGTCCACGGTCACGCGCCCGGCGGCGATGAGCTCGTCCGCACCGCGACGCGAGGCGATCCCGGCCGCGGCGATGACCTTGGAGATGCGCTCGGGCGCCACCGGTCAGGCCTCCCCGTCGTCGGACGCGATGACCGCGGCGAGGGCATCGGCGGCCGCGGGCGCTGCGCCCTCCCCTGCCCCCTCGGGACCGTCCACCAGGCGTGCCGCGACCTCGAGATCGAGCGGCGGCAGGTCGTCGAGGGAGGTGATCCCGAAACGCTCGAGGAAGTCGAAGCCGGTCCCGTAGAGGATCGGGCGACCCGGCGCCTCGCTCCGGCCCTGCTCGACGACGAGGCGCCGGTGGAGGAGCGCCCGGACGCTGTAGTCCGAGTCCACGCCCCGGATCCGCTCGATGCCCGCCTTGGTGATGGGCTGGCGGTAGGCGATGATCGCGAGCGTCTCGAGCGATGCCGGCGAGAGCCGGACGGAGTCCGCTCCGACGTACTTGGCGATCAGGGCTCCGGCCTCGGGGGCCGTCGTGAGCTCAACGCGCTCGCCCGAGAGGACGAGCCGGATCCCGCGGGGCAGGAGCGACACCTCGAGGTCGCCCAGGCGCTCGTCCACGGTCGCCCGGTCCACGCCGGCAAGCATGCCGATCTCGCGCCGGCTCAAGGGCCGTTCCGCGACGAACAGCAGCGCCTCGAGCTGCTCCTCGGTCAGCTCGCCCGGGGCGACCTCCACAGGCTCGCCCGGGGCACCGGCGGCGGCACCCTCGATCCCCGTCTCCGTCTGCGTCCCCGCGTCCGTCGTGGTCTCCTCAGCGATCAAGACCGCACGATCCTCGCTCATGCGAACGACTCCATCGACTCGTCCAGGGGTGCCTCCTCATCGACCGTGACTGCAACGCCCGCTGCCGCCCGCTCCTCGACCGTCGTGCGCCTGGCCATGATCGGCCCCCAGGGCTCCTTCTGCTCCACCACGATCTCGCGCCGCTTCATCAGCTCCAGCATCGCGAGGAAGGTGACCGCCACGATGACCCGGTCGTGCACGCCCCTGAGCAGGTCCTGGAGCACGATCATCGGCGCGTCATCGAGTGCCTGGCGGATCAGCATCGCACGCTGGGTGAGCGTGATCGTGCGCCTGATCGTCTCGGGCGGGGGTGGAGCGGGTGGAACGACGGTGACCAGGGCGGCAAGTGCCCGGACGAGCACCTGCGGGTCGAGCGGTTTGGCGGCCGGCGGCCGTGCCCCTGCGACGCCGGCTGCACGGGCAGCCGTGGGCTCCCGGTGCCAGATCCCCATCCGGCGCTGCGCCTCGGCGAGCATCGCCGCGCCGGCGTCACGGAACGCGCGATACAGGATCAGCCGGGCGCGAAGCTCCGCCTCGGGGTCCGGTCCCTCGTCGGCGAGCGCCACCGCACCCTCGACCGTTCGTCGCGGCAGCATCGCGCGCGACTTGATCAGGATCAGCTGGCTGGCAATGGCGATGAAGGCCGAGAGGTTCCCCATCCGGTCATCCTCGAGCGCCGCGACGGCATCGAGGTAGGCCTCGGCCAGGGCACCCAGCGGAACCGTGAGCACGTCGAGCTGGCGCGCCTCGATGAGCGCGAGCAGGAGCTGCAGCGGGCCGTCGTCCGGAGACCGCCACGCGGGTCACCCTGCCGGCGTTCGACGGCCCGCTGCAGCTCCTGCTCGCGCTCATCGAGGCGCGCCAGTCGTCCCGACGCTCATCAGCAGGCCTCGTCCGCGGCGTGGAAGACGGCGCCGAACCGGGGATCCACGGGCGCGTCCTGGTGGCGCACGAGCTCCACCGCGAACGCCGGCAGGCCTGCGGCAGCGCACGCATCCGCCGAGGCGGCGGCGTGGGTGCGGAGCCGGTCGAGCGCGGCAGACCAGCCTGGCAGCCATCGGACGGCCGCGGGAACCCACGAGCCGAGTGCCTCGCCGAGGGACCAGGCGATCCGCGGACCGGCGCCGGTGTCGCCCTTGGCGCAGTCATGGAGGAGGCCGGCGGCCAGCACGTCGCGGTCGTTCACACCGGCGCGCCGCAGGTACGCGACCACATCGAGGCCGTGGCGCTGGTCGGCGACATGCATGGCATCGAAGAGGGCGAGCTCGGCGGGCGACGTCCAGGCGGCCAGCACCCGGCGCTCCTCGGCTCCCACGCGGGCGGCGATGTGCGTCCGGAGCCGGCGCGCCTTACGCGCCCACCAGGAAGCCGGCGACACCGTAGATGACCCTGGCGAGGACCGGACCCGCGATCAGCACGATCCCGATCACCACGAACATCCCGTACTGGGCGAGGAACGGCCGAACCTGCCAGGCCTGCCGCGGGGAGAGGAAGCGGAACAGGAGCGTGCCGCCGTCGAGGGGCGGGATCGGGATCAGGTTGAAGATCGCGAGCATGATGTTGAAGATCAGGAAGTCGAGCAGGCCCGACTGCACGAGACCCGGCAGCACGATGTGCAGCGCGATCACGATGCGGATCACGATGGCGGCGAGGATCGCCATCACCATGTTGGCCGCCGGCCCTGCGAGCGCGACCAGGACCTCGTCGTTCTTGCGGTCCCGCAGGTTGATCGTGTTCACCGGCGTCGGCTTCGCCCAGCCGAACAGGAAGCCGCCGAGGAAGATCGAGATGGCCGTCATGAGCCCGCCCATCGGGTCGAAGTGGACGACCGGGTTGAGGGTCATCCGGCCGAACAGCTTCGCCGTCGCGTCGCCGCGCAGGTACGCGACCCAGGCATGGGCGAACTCGTGGACGGGGAACGCGATCCCGAGGAAGATCGCGATCATGATCATCTTCTCGAGCAGGTCGGCGACGGTCAACGCGGGCCTCGTGGGGCGGGTGGTGGGACCCGCGTATGGTACCGGCCGCCGGGACTAGAGCCGGTCGAGAAGGTCCTGCTTCTTGGCGTCGTACTCCTCGGGCGTGATCAGGGCCTTGTCGCGCATGGCCCCCAGCTTCTCGAGGGCGCCGCTGATCTCGTCGGCGCTCATCGACCCGGACGGGTCCACGGGAGCCGGCGCAGGAGCGGGCGCGGGTGCCGGCTGCTCCACCGGGTACTCGGCGCGCATCGGCGGCATCGTGGGCCGGGTGATCTCGATCTCGAGCTCGTGCTTGGCCTCGAGCATCGCCTTCTTGAAGCTCTTGGCGTCCTTGAGCATCCGCAGGCGCTCGATGCCGCTCTCGGAGGCCGTGAGGACATCGAGGTCGCCGAAGCCGAACATCCGCCCGAACAGGGATTCGCTCAGGATGGCGTCGTTGATCTTCTCGAGCGAGGAGTCCGTCGCCTTCTTGTTGATCACGCCCTCGGCGTGGATGATCCGGCGGCTGGTGATGATGTACTCCTCGTTCTGGAACCGCAGGAGTCCCCACAGGAACCACAGGATGCCCAGGACGAAGAGCGCGAGGACGATGTAGCCCAGGATCGTGAACAGGGGGCCGGTGTCGCTGCCGTTGAGCAGCTTGATGACGATGCCGATCAGGCCCAGCACGATGGCCAGGACCGAGTAGCGGGCGTTCCAGGCGAGCATGAACCAGTGCTGGTGCGCCCGGCGCACGATGCGCTCGCCCGAGGCGAGCAGCGAGTCTCCGTAGCCCATGTCCCCTGACCTCCCTCAGGCCCGCGGATGCGCGCGGGCGTAGACCTCTTTGATGCGTTCCCCGGTGATGTGCGTGTAGAGCTGTGTCGTGGAGATACTGGCATGTCCGAGCAATTCTTGGACGACGCGCAGGTCGGCACCGCCCTCGAGGAGATGCGTCGCGAACGAATGGCGAAGCGTGTGGGGCGAGATCCTGTCACCGAGACCTGCCGCCAGGGCGTTCCGCTTGACCGTGTCCCAGGCGGCCTGCCGCCCGAAGCGCCTGCCGCGCTGCGTCACGAAGAGCGGCGTCCCGGGCCCGTCGCCCTCGCCTGCCACGGAGAGCCAGAGCGGCCGGGGCCAGGACAGGTAGCGGCCGAGCCACGCGAGCGCCACGTCCCCCACCGGCACCACGCGCTCCTTGTCGCCCTTGCCGATCACGCGGACCATGCCCTCGTCGAGCGAGAGGCTCTCGCGGTCAAGCCCCAATGCCTCGGAGACACGCAGTCCGGAGGCGTAGAGGAGCTCGAGCAGCGCCCGGTCCCGCACGGCAGTGCCGTCCGCGGCGGTGGGCTTGCAGCGCCGACCGGACGGCCCGGTGCGGGGCGCCCCCCCGGCGGCATCGAGCAGGCGCTCGACCTCCGCGATCGTCAGCGTCTCCGGCAGCAGGCGGACCTGGCGCGGCATGTCGAGATGCGCGGCGATGTCGGTGGCGATGATCCCGTCGCCGAAGACGAAGCGGTAGAACCCGCGGATCGAGGCGGTCCGGCGGCGCAGGCTGGCTGGCGCGAGACCAGGATCAGCGGAGGTGCCGCGGCGGGCACGGGCCGCAAGGTATCGCTGGGCCACCGCAGGACCGTCCGCCCACGCACGCGCGGCCCCGCGGCTCATGGCGAAGTCGGCAAGGTCCGCCCCGTAGGCGGCGATCGTCGCGTCGGCGACGCCGCGCTCCACGCGCAGGTGCGCGAGGTAGTCCGCGATCGCCTGCTCGAGGTCAGGGCTCACCGCGGTCAGACGGCGATCCCGGCGTCGCGGCCCGCACGCCACGCCTCCGCACGATCCAGCAGCTCCCGCGCGGAGGCTCGGGCGGCCTCACCGCCGTCGGGGCCGCCGATCATGGCGGCGAGCTCCGCCTCACGCTCGTCGTGGCCGAGGAGCGTGATCTCCGTCACGGTGCGGCCATCGCGCTCCCGCTTGGCGATCCGGTAGTGGGCGTCGCCGTAGGCGGCGATCTGCGGCAGGTGGGTCACGCACAGGACCTGGTGATCGCGCGCCAGCGTCCACAGGCTCCGGCCCACCGGGTCCGCGCTCCGCCCGCCGATCCCGGTATCGATCTCGTCGAACACGAGCACCGGGGTGTCATCGACCTCCGCGAGGACCTGCTTCACGGCGAGGGCGACCCGGCTCAGCTCACCGCCCGACGCGATCCGGGCCAGCGGGCGCGCAGGCTCGCCCGGGTTGGGCCGGAAGCCGAAGACGATGGTGTCGATGCCGGATGCGTCGAACGCGACGGCGTCCCCGTCCACCTCCACCGCGGGGTCGTCCCGGGCGGCCGGGCGCCGGCCCATCGCCACGCTGAAGGCGTCCGCCGGGAAGCCGAGCTCGGCGAGCACGATCGAGGCGGCGTCCGCGAGGGTGCCGGCGGTCGCGGTGCGCGCGATGG
>JBAXFC010000069.1:0-11191 GCA_037140135.1 Chloroflexota bacterium | reverse complement strand
GTCTCGCACCCGACGACGCACTTCGGCCCGCACGTCGTCCGGCGTGCCGAACGGGAGCACCTGCTGCGTGTCAACGCCTCCGCCCCAGAACACCACGTCCTGGCCGTAGGTCGCCTTGAGGCGCGCCGTGTCCATGCCGCGCGCCGAAACCTGGACCGGGTTGATGACGTCAACGCCGATGTCGATCAGGTGCGGGATGAGGTCGAAGACCGCGCCGCAGCCGTGGTAGAAGAGCCTGGCGGACGTCCGGGACCTGATCGCATCGAAGAGGCGCTTCTGGCGTGGCTTGATGAGATTGACGTAGGCCTCGGGGCTGATCATCCAGCCAAGCTGCGTCGCAACATCGTCACCGTACTGGTAGACGTCGAGGAGCTCGCCAACCCCGGAGAGGTAGCGTGTGGCGGACTCGATCGAGAACTCGGTGATGCCGTCGAGGAGTCGCTCGGCCAGCGGCCGGTCAGCCGCCATCGCCATCATGAACTCCTCGGATCCAACGGTGAAGCAGGCCTGCTCGAAGATGCCCATCCCGACGATCCCCGTGCCGACGAGGGCGTAGTCAGTCGTGGTGCGCAGTCGGACGGCCTCCTCACGCACGAGGGCGAGAGCCTCAGGCGAGTCAAGCTCCGGCCATCTGAAGGAGCGGATCGCAGCCTCGGTGAAGTCCGGCATCGGGAACTCCACCCAGTCGAAGTAGAGGCCGCCATCCTTGGGCATCCGGAGCTTCGCGCCCCAGCGGTTGATCCAGCCCCAGTACGCCCCCTCGTCGATCAGGAGCTCGGGCGAGGCCTTGGACCGGGGCAGCGTGACAGGCCGCGTGTCCACGCCAAGCCGTTCGAGCAGGTCCTCAGCGAGGTACGGCAACTGCTGGGGCTGATCCCAGGTTGGCGCATCGTCGGCGGGCAGGCCAAGGTGCTTCCGGAGGGGCCCGCAGGCGCTCGAGGTGATCGAGGTGACGCAGGTGGAGCCGAGATCAATCGGGATCCGGTCGGGCTCACCGTGGGAGAGCGCCGCCAGGATCCGTTCCCTCGAGTTCATTCCCCTGGACTGCCTTTCTTGCGCCCGACTGGCGCCTGTGAGGACGGGTAGGCACGTGCGTCAGCGTGAGCAGCCTCGCCCTGAGCTGGATCCGGCCCCGCTGCGAGACCGGCTCACGGGTTGCTGAACGCGGCGCGGAACGCCTCGCAGGCCGCGACATCGTCGCCCGACGCGAAGGACTCCAGGCCGACGACGCCCGTGTACCCGCTCTCCTTGAGCGCCCTGGCCACGGCAGGCCAGTTGACCTCGCCGGTGCCTGGCTCGCAGCGGCCAGGGACGTCGGCCACCTGGACCTCGCCGATGAGGGCACCGGCCGTGCGCACGAGCTCGATCAGGTTCCCCTCCCCGATCTGGGCGTGGTAGAGGTCGAGCATCATCCGCACACCCGGACGGTCAAGCGTGCCAACGAGCGTCATGGTGTCCTCGGCCTTGCCGAACGGCACACCCGGGTGGTCGGCGTAGAGGTTGAGGTTCTCGAGACAGAAGACGACGTCGTTGGCCTCGCCGAGGTCCGCGAGCTCGGACAGGGTGCGGTAGGCGTTGATCCACATCCGGCCCGTGGTGACCGCCTGCGGCCGGAAGGGCCGGCCGTTGCGGGAGCCGTCCAGCTCGGCGCCGTGCACCACGAGGCGCGGGCAGCCGATCTTCCTGGCGGCCTCGACCGACAGCTTCGCGGTGCGGACCATCTCGCGACCGCCCTCGGCGTCATAGAGATCGCCGTGGATGTAGCCGGTCATGGTGGACCAGGTCGCGCCGATCGCGGCAACGGCGTCGAGATCCTTGACGGTCCAGTCCCACATCTCCACCTGGAAGCCCAGGTCATGGATCCGCTGGACGCGCTCGAGGTACGGCAGGTTGCGGAAGAGCATCTCGGTGGTGACGGCCAATGGGAACATCGGTGCGCTCATGGGGGCTTCCTTCCCGGACGGGACGCTCGGTGGCAGATGGTGAACGGCAAGCGGTTGGCGTGCACCCGTTTCGACGGCTGGCGTCGAGGGGATCCTGCCACATTGTAAACGATTACTCACAGGTCAGACGCCTGCGCCAGCCGTGACGGCATCGAGGCAGCGATCCGGGTGCGCGTGTCATGCAAGGAGCGTCGCGTGCCCGCCTGTTCGGCCGAGTTCGCCACGTTCGTCGCGGCGGTCGGGCGGGCCCGCACGGGCGACCTGGCGGGCGCCGGTGTTGCGGTTCGAGTGCGTTGATCCGGGGTGGGATCAGCTCAGGGGATCGACCAAGGGGGCGAGGCCACTCGCTCTACAGTCTGGCAGTCGCACCGCTGCCCACGCTCGTCGAGCGGATCCGTGACGGGCTCCCCTGAACCGGCGATGGCGACACCTGCCGCCATCACCCGCCATCACCCGCCATCACCCGCCATCGGCGCGGATCTCCTCGATCTCCACCCGCCGCCCCGCCTGGGCGCTGCGGTCGGCTGCCGCGAGGACCTGCTGGACGGCAAGGCCGTCTGCGAAATCCGGTGAGGTCATCCTCCTTTCTGCGACGGCGGTGACGAACGCGCGCGTCATCGACTCCTGGGTCCTGAAGACGTCGCGGTACGTGTTGTGCACGGTGTCGTGGCGGGCGCCCGCCCAGATGTGCTCCGGGATGGGCAGTTCGCGGGGCTCGGTGTCGTCGGCGCGGGCGCCCTCGACGCGCTGGATCGTGCGCCAGTCGCTCATCGCCCGCAGCGTGCCCCCGGACCCGTGGAGATCGATCTCGTGGCGCTGGCCGAAGGTGCCCGGCTCGTGCGCGAGCGAGGTCATGTGGAGCGAGCCCGTGGCGCCGTTCTCGAACTCGAGCACCAGGATCGCGGTGTCCTCGGCCACCTCGTACGGTGCTCCGTCCGGCCGCGGCCCGCGCGGAACCAGGTGCGTGTAGACGGCGGTGACCGCGCGGATCTCCCCGAAGTACCAGCGGGCCAGGTAGACCCAGTGGGACCCGATGTCGCCCGCAATGCCGGACCCCGCCTCACCGACGTCGAACCGCCACGCGTACTCGCCGGACCGCCCGTAGCCCGTGTAGTAGCGCATGTTGAGGTGGTACGGCCGGCCGATCCACCCCTGGTCAACGAGCTCCTTGAGATACCTGTTCGCGGGCATGAACCGGTACGTGAACGGCGTCATCGTGGTGACGCCGGCCGTTGCCGCGGCCTCGGTCATCTCGCGCGCCTCGCGGGAGGTCATGCCCAGCGGCTTCTCGCACAGGACCGCGAGACCGCGCTCGAGGGCAGCCATGGTGGTGGCGTAGTGAGCCTTGTTGGGGGTCAGCACCAGGAGCGCGTCGAGTGGCTCCGCGTCGAGCAGCGCGGTCACCGAGTCGTAGGCATGGGGAATGCCCCACTTCTCGGCGAAGGCGCGGGTGTGCGCAGGGCGCGTGCCACCGGCGATCCCCCGGATGTCCGCCAGCGGATGCGTGGCGATCGCCGGCAGATACATCGCGTCCGCCCACCAGCTGGTCCCCGCGATCCCGATCCGGACCTTGTCGCTCATGTCCACACCCTCACAGACCGATCGAACGGAGGTAGTCGCGGTTGCGCCGCGCGCTCTCGCGGGGGTTGCCCATGCCGGGCAGGATGTCCTGCTCCACCACGATCCAGCCGTCGTAGCCGATCTCCGTGAGCGCGGCGAACACCCCCGGGAAGTCCACGCTCCCCTTGCCCAGCTCGCAGAAGACGCCGTGGCCGGTGGAGGTGAGCCCGTCCCACTGCTGGCGCCGCGACTCCGCGATGACGGCAGGATCCGCGTCCTTGAAGTGGACGTGCCAGATCCGGTCGCCGAGCTCGCGCACGGCGTCGACCGGGTTCTCGCCCGTCCCGAACGTCCAGTGCCCGGTGTCGAGGCAGACGCCGAACAGGTCCGGGTCCGTCATCTCGAGGAAGCGCCGGACCTCGGCGCCCGTCTCGATCAGCGTGCCGAGGTGCTGGTGGACGACGGTCCGCACGCCGGCCTCGTCGCGGACCCGCCGGGCCAGCCGGTTCGCGGCGGCCGTGTAGATCGCCCACCCCTCGTCGGTCAGGCCCATCGCGGACGTGATCCGCCCGGCGTTGCGGCCGCGGACGGGATCGCCGTACGGGTCGTTGCCCACGACGATCATCGTCTCGGGCCCACCCACGGCAGCGAGCAGCTTCCCGATCCGGACCGCGTCCTCCTCGCCCTGGGCGTGGCGCGCGGGGTCCTGGAGCCACGGCGTCGAGAAGGACGCCAGCAGCGCGAGACCGCGGGCGTCGAGCTCCGCCCGGAGCGCTCCGGGGTCGGTGGGCATGAAGCCCCAGTCGCCGAGCTCGGTGCCGGTGTAGCCGGTCTCGGCCATCTCGTCGAGGACCTGGCGGTAGCCGCCGGTCTCGCCCTCGACGTTCTCGATCACACCCCACGAGCACGGGGCGTTGGCGATGCGGATCATGCGATCAGCTCCTTGCGGCTGCTGCGGGCTTGCGATCGGGATCGGGCAGGATGGCGTCGCGGACCTCGGCCCCCAGATCCGCGTAGGCGGCGAGGAACTGGCGCAGGGTCCGGCGGGCGGCGCCGTACGTCTCGAGCGCAGCGTCCGCGAGGCCATCGGGCTCGTACGCGAGACGGAACTCCGGGGACCTGTCGAGCAGCTCGTCGATGATGGCCGCGTCCACCGGCTCTTCGAGCCGTGCCTCCACCGCGAGCCCCGAGGCGTTGATCGAGTGCTGCCAGGCGGGCGGGATGGTGAGGATGACGTCCGGCCCGAGGAGCTGGCTCCACGGCAGGTGGTGGCGGAAGGCGCCGCCAAGAAGGCGCGTCCGGTAGCCGCGCTCGCGGTAGATGTGGTGGGAACGCTTGAAGACCGCGACACCCGCCCACTCGGCGCGGCCTGGGGTCAGCAGCACCTCGTCGCGATCGGCGGCGGCCTTCACCCAGTCGTCGAGCCGGCCGAACATCAGCGTGCACACCGGGTGCAGATCGCCGGCGTCCCCGCGCCCGGCGGCGGCCCGGCGGTCCAGCCCGCGCTCCACGGCCTCGGCCACGGCGATCGCGCCGGCCACGGTGAAGTTGGCGGTCGCGTTGACCTCCACGCCGCGGAACGTCGCCTCCTCGATGGCCGCGAGTCCGGCCGTGGTGACCGGGATCTTGACCTGCATGTTGGGGGCGAGCGCGAACAGCTGGAGCGCCTGGTCGAGCATCCCGCCGGCGTCGCGGTAGCGGCGTGGATCCACCTGGGCAGAGAGACGTCCCTGGCGGCCGCCGGTGCGCGCATGGACGGGCTCGAGCAGGGCGGCACCCCGGGAGGCGACCTCCTGCAGCAGCCGCCAGGCGATGCCGTCCTCGGTCAGCCTCGGATCGGCGGCGGCGAGCGCGCGGGCGCGGGCGTGCCAGAGCCCGCGCTCGGCACGCACGATGCCCAGGACGATGGGCGGGTTGGAGGTCGCCCCGGTTGCGCCGTTGGCGAGCGCACAGGCGAGGTCTTCCGGGCCGCAGGAGTCGTTCCAGAGCTCGACGCCGGTCTCCACGACACCGCGAAGGAGGATCGTCGAGTCGGTCATCGGGTGGCCTCCCGCGGCGCTGCCGGGTCCCAGTTCATGAGCCAGCGGTGATCGGGGTCCACCGTGAACCGCCAGACGCGCTCCGGCCCGGCCATGACGTTGAGGTACCAGGTGTCGTAGCCGGGCGCGGCACCCACCACGTGGTAGCCACGCGGCACGAGGATCACGTCGAGATCCCGCGCGGTCATCGTCTCGTCGAGCGAGCGGTCGGCGGTGTAGACCCGCTGGATGGCGAAGCCCGTCGCCTTCGCGAACCGGTAGAAGTACAGCTCCTCGAGCTGCGACTCATTCGGCGGATCGTCCGTGTCGTGCTTGTGGGGCGGGTAGCTGGACCAGTTGCCGGCGGGCGTGTAGGCCTCGACGGCGATCAGGCGGCCTGCCTCCGCATCGGGCGGCAGCAGGTTCTTGATCATCCGCTGGTTCGCGCCCTCGCCGCGGGTCTCCACGAGGATGGTCTCGCGGGCGATGACGGCCGTCCGGCGAACGTCTCCGGCCGGGGCCGCCGCCACGGCCAGCAGGGACCGCGTCTGGGCCACGACTGCGACCGCCTCGCCGGGCGAGCACAGGACCACGCCCGCCGGCGGCCCGTCGAACACCGACGCCCGCTCCCCCACCGGCCCCAGGTGCGCGTCGCCCACGGTGACGGCGCAGGTCCCCTCGAGGACCAGGACGAGCACCTCGGAGTCGTCGCCAGGGCGGTCCACGCGGGCGCCCGGAACCAGCTCGTGGA
The DNA here is from genome assembly GCA_037140135.1 of Chloroflexota bacterium. Lineage (GTDB taxonomy): Bacteria > Chloroflexota > Limnocylindria > Limnocylindrales > CSP1-4 > CAIXZV01. The sequence continues at coordinate 4,919 of JBAXFC010000069.1, read as the reverse complement.
CGTCGAACGAGGTCCAGGTCCAGCCGGCGTCAGCCGGGCTGAGCCTGTGGATGGCCCCGTCGGGACCCGGCGCACCGGCCGGCCGGACGAGCGGTCCGACGGTCCGCGTCACCGATCGGCGTCCGGAGCCTGGTACGGGGCGCCCGGGACCATCAGGTAGCGCTGGCGCCCCTTGTTGCTGTCGAACTCCACGCGGGCGGCATTCACGGCCGGCATCTCGGACACCATCGGCGTCGCCATCTCCCACCAGGAGTTGGCGTACCCCTTGACCCGCTCGTCCCAGTCCGTCTGGACGACGATGCAGACCGTCTCGGTGCCGGCGCGGGCGTCGGCGAGGGCGGCCCGCAGCTCCGGCAGCGTCGTGACCTCCAGAGCCTTGGCGCCCATGCCCTGGCAGATCTTCACGAAGTCGAGCTGCATCTCCGGGCCGTCGTACTTGCCGGACGCCCCGCGGTAGCGGTAGTGGCAGCCGAACCCCTCCGCACCCACCTGCTCGGACACGCGGCCGACGCTGGAGTAGCCCTTGTTGTCCACGATGACGACGGTGATCTTGATGCCTTCCTGGACGGCCGTCGTGATCTCGTTGCTCATCATCTGGAAGGAGCCGTCGCCCACCATGACGATGACCTCGCGGTCCGGCGCGGCGAGCTTGGCGCCCACGCCGCCCGCGATCTCGTAGCCCATCGTGGAATAGCCGTACTCCACCTGGTAGCTCGAGGCGTCGCGCGAGCGCCAGAGCTTGAGCAGGTCGCCGGGCAGGGAGCCGGCGCTCGTCACGACGACGTCGCGCGGGTCGGTGGAGGCCTCGACGGCACCGATGACCTCGCCCTGCGTGAGGATCTCGCCCACGCTGTGGTTGTAGACGCGGGTCACCTCGGCGTCCCACTCCCGATTGAGCGCGGCGACGCGCTCCCGGTATTCGGGGGCGGTGGAGTAGCCGGCGACGGCCACCGCGAGCTCCTCGAGCGTGGCGCGGGCGTCGCCGACGAGCGGGATCGCCGCGTGCTTGTAGGCGTCGAACTCGGCCACGTTGATGTTGATGAACCGGACGCCCGGGTCCTGGAAGGCCGTCTTCGAGGCCGTCGGGAAGTCCGTGAACCGGGTGCCGATGCCGATGACGAGGTCCGCCTCGGGGCCGATGACGTTGGCCGCGAGCGTGCCGGACACGCCGGCGCCGCCCAGGCTCAGCGGGTGGTCGTACGGCATGGAGCCCTTGCCGGCGTGCGTCTCGGCGACCGGGATGCCGGTCTGCTCGGCGAAGGCGCGCAGCGCGTCCGTGGCCTCGCTGTACCGGACGCCGCCGCCGGCGAAGATCACCGGGCGCTTCGCCTCGCGGATCCAGGCGGCTGCTGCCGCGACCGACGCGCGGTCCGGGCGGTTGCGCGGGATCGACCAGACACGCTTGCCGAACATCTCGACCGGGAAGTCGAACGCGTAGGTCTGGATGTCCTGGGGCAGGCCGAGGAACACGGCGCCCGTCTCGGCGGGCGAGGTCAGGATGCGCATCACCTCCGGCATCACGGTGATGACCTGCTCGGGGCGGTTGATGCGGTCCCAGTAGCGCACGACCGGGCGGAAGGTGTCGTTGGCGCTGGTGTCCTGGCTGCCCTGGTGCTCGAGCTGCTGGAGCACCGGGGACTGGACGCGCTCCGCGAAGGCGTCGCCCGCCATCAGCAGGACCGGCACGTGGTTGATGGTCGCGGACGCGGCACCGGTGACCATGTTGGTGGCGCCCGGGCCGATGGAGGTCAGGCAGGCGAACGCGCCGAGGCGGTTGCGCAGCTTGGCGTACCCGACCGCCGCGTGGACCATCGCCTGCTCGTTGCGGGTCAGGTAGTACGGGAAGTCGGCCTCGGCCTGCTGGATCGCCTGGGCGACGCCGCCGATGTTGCCGTGCCCGAAGATGCCCCACAGGCCCGCGAAGAACTTGTGCTCCACCCCGTCGCGCTCGACGTGCTGGACCGCGAGGTAGTTGATGATCGCCTGTCCCGTGGTGAGCCTGACTGTAGCCACGCCGTGTCCTCCAGGGTTCTTGCTGCGAGCGGTGGGGAATTCGGGGGTTCGAGGTGCCTGCGCTACGCCGACCGGGCGGTCGCCGGCGCGGTCGAGAGTGCAGTCGAGAGCCGGCGGGCGACATCGACCACGTGGGCGGCCGCCTCCGGGACGCGGTTGACCGTGAGCCTGACGCTGGGCGCGTCGATGCCGATGCAGCCGACCGGGGCGCCGCCCGGACCGAAGACCGGCGCCGAGATGCAGCGCGTGTGGGTGTCGTTCTCCTCGTCGTCGAAGGCGTAGCCGAGGGATCGGACCGTCTCGAGGTGGGTCACGAGGGCGCCCGGCGTGGTGATCGTCCGCGCGGTGCGGCCGGGCAGGGAGACCGGGGCCTCCGCGAGCCCCCAGGCGAGGAGGCACTTGCCCGCGGAGGTGCAGTGGAGGGCCACGTGGCGGCCGCTGGTGGCCACGACCCGGAGCGGGTTGTCCGTCTCGACATCGTCGATGACCAGCGCCCGGCCGCCGTCCGCGACGGCCGCATGCGCGCACTCCCCCGTCAGGTCCACGAGCTGCTCGAGGAACGGGCGGGCAGCCCGGCGGAGCCGCTGCGTGCCGATGGCCAGGCTGGCATCCCGCCGCATCACGGGCCCCAGGGCGTACCCGTGCCCGTCCGCGGGAGCGGCGTACCCGGACGCCACGAGCGTCTGCACCAGCCGCAGGGCCGTGGACTTGTGCACGTCCAGCTCCGACGCGAGGAGCGTCAGGGGCACGCCCCGGCCGCGGCGCATCGGGTCGGCATCCGCCTCGGCCAGCACGTCAAGGATCCGCAGCCCACGCTCGAGCGACTGGATGGTGGTCATGGCGTGGAGCGTAGTGCGCACCTCGTGCACCGTCAAGGTGCGTTCTACGCAACCGTCGTTGCGCTCGCGCGCAACGAGGAGCCCCCGGCGGATCGCTCCTCCGGGGGCTCGGAGCGGGGTTCGCGAAGGCGTTACGCGGTGACCTCGTCGAGCTTGACGGGCCGGTTCTCGCGCCAGCTGCGGGTGCAGGCGACGGCAAGGCGCAGCGTCTCGTAGGCATCGTCCGGGCCCGGGCCCACCGGCTTGCCGGCACCCAGGTTCTCGAAGAAGACCTCGAGCTCGCGGCGGTAGGCCACCTCGAAACGGTCCATGAAGTCCGGGTAGAGATCGCTCTCGGTGGCCACGTCGCGGTAGTGGGTGGCGGGCGTCCTGCGCTCGCCGTCCACGACCACCTTGCCGATCGCGCCCGCGACCTCGGCCCGGATGTCGTAGCCCCACTTGCTGTGACGGGCCGTCTCCACGACGCCCAGGGCGCCGTTGCGGAACTTCATCATGATCACGGACGTGTCCCAGTCGTCCGCCTTGGCGAAGCGCTCGTCGAACAGGACCGAGGCCCAGGCGTGGACCTCCTCCACCTCGCCAACGAGGAAGCGGGCGACGTCGAGGTCGTGCACGGACATGTCGAGGAACGAGCCGCCGCAGGTGAGCAGGAACTCGAGCGGGGGCGGGTTGGTGTCGCGGGACAGGGCGCGGAACTGCTCGATCCGGCCCAGCTCGCCGGCGTCGATCAGCTGCTTGGCGCGCGCGTAGCCCGGGTCGAACCGGCGCATGAAGCCGACCTGGACGGGCAGGCCGGTCTCCTTCCACAGCTCGACGATCTTCGCGGTGTCGGCAAGCTCCTGGGCGATCGGCTTCTCGGTCCAGACCGCCTTGCCGGCCCGCAGGGCCGCCTCGATGTAGGTGGCGTGCGTCGTGGTCGGCGTGTTGATCACGACCGCTTCGACGTCGGGGTCGTTGATGGCGTCGAGCGGGTCGGTGGTGGCGCGGCGGGCGCCGGCCAGCGCGCGCCCGGCCTCGGCCGCCTCGGCGATCGGGTCCGCGACAACGATCACGTTGACGTTGGAGATCGTGCCGAGATTGCGGATGTGGACCCGGCCCATGCGGCCGGCGCCGAGCACCGCGACCCCGATCCTGTTCGGGTCCTTCAGCGTGAAGCTCATCGATCAACTCCTAGGTGGGCCTTGCTCGGCCCGTGCATCACTGGTTCCAGATCGCCCGGACGCGGGCAGCCACGCGTTCGGGGGTGAGTCCGTGCTTGTCGAGCAGCCAGGCATTGGGGGCGGACTCAACCCAGGCGTCCTCGACGCCAATCCTCATCACGGGCCGCGGCTCGGCCGACGTGACGATCTCGGCCACGAGGCCGCCGAGGCCGCCGACCACGTTGTGCTCCTCGGTGGTCACGATGACCGGGTAGTTGGCGCAGACGGCCGCGAGGGCCTCGGCGTCCACCGGCTTGAGCGTGGGCACGTGGAGGACGCCCGCGGCGATCCCGTCCTTCGCGAGCAGCTCCGCGGCCTCGAGCGTGCGCGCGGTCTGCTGGCCGGTGGAGACGAGGAGCACCTCTGTCCCCTCCCGGAGCAGGATCACGCGTCCGGGCTCGAAGACGTAGTCGTCACCGAAGAGGTCCGGCCCCGCCTCGCGGTCGAGGCGCAGGTAGACCGGGCCGTGGTGGGCGGTGGCCCAGCGGGTCATCGCGGCCACTTCTGCGGCATCGGCCGGGGCGAGCAACGTCATGCCCGGCATCGCGCGGATGGTGGCGATGTCGGCGATGTCCACGTGTGTCTTGCCGGAGAGCCCGGCCTTGAGCCCCGTGTACGCCGCCGCGATCTTCACGTTGGCGCGCGTCTGGGCCACCGACATGCGGACCTGGTCGAGCGCCCGGTTCGAGAAGAAGATCCCGAACGAGCTGAGCCACGGGATGAAGCCTTCGAACGAGAGCCCGGCCGCGGTGCCGACCATCCCCTGCTCCGCGATCCCCAACTCGATGAAGCGGTCTGGGTAGGCGGCCTCGAACTTGTCGGCCCTGGTGGAGGTGGCGAGGTCCGCGTCGAGGACGAGGATGTCGGG
>JBAXFC010000068.1:0-11213 GCA_037140135.1 Chloroflexota bacterium | reverse complement strand
ATGTCGCCACGCTCGTCCGGTCCCGGGTTGGACTCGATCGTGACCTCGGCGCCGTCCGCGATGCCGAAGCCCGCCCGCACCGCCTGCAGGATGGCCGCGATCGCGTCCGGTGGCAGCAGGGTGGGCGTCCCGCCGCCCAGGTAGACCGTCTCGAGCGGCCGCCGCGCCGGCGTTCCGGCAGGGCCGAAGCGCGCGGCAGCCCCCGCGGCCCGCAGCCCGATCTCCGCGAGGAGCGCGTCCGTGTAGGCCTGCGTGCGCGCCGCAGGCCCGCGGGCTGCCGCGCCCGCGTGGACCACGAAGTCGCAATACGGGCAGAGCGAGACGCAGAACGGGACGTGGACGTAGAGCGCGACGGGAGATCGCGGGCCCGGGTCCGTGCTCAGCGGTCGCCGGCCTGCGAGTCGTCGAGGATCTGCCAGCCGGCGGGCGTGGCGCGACGGCGGGCGACCTCCTCGTCCTCGGTGCCGCGCGCCTTGGGCAGGCCGGCATGCCCGGTGGTGACGAAGATCGCGACGCGCGTGATCGCATGCCCCAGGAACGCCGCGCCGATGCCCATCGTGATGCCCGTCAGCCAGCCGCCCGCGAGGCCGATCACGAGGGCGGTCACCAGCATGTACCAGGGCCGGCCCGGCGCCCCGAGACGGGTGGCCAGCGCGTAGATGATCGCCTGCGCCACGTTGGCGAGGTTCGCGTCGATGCCCACGGTGATCAGGAAGCCGAACAGGATCCCCCGGAAGACCGCCTCGTCGATGAATGCCGTCATGATCGAGTTGAGGATCGCGGTGGGATACGAGGTGACGGTTGGGAAGCGGACCCGCTGGTAGCGGAAGAGGGCGATGCCCACAGCCACCGCAACGCCGATGGCCCCGTAGGAGAGCCCGAGGATCACCGCGCCAAGCCGCTCTCCGAGGCCCAGGAACAGCTCGGTGTCCGGGGCCGGGTGGATCTCCAGCACGGCCAGGATGCCGACAAGACCCAGGAGGTACCAGGCGAGGCGCCGGAGCAGGGAGGGGCGGCGTCCCCAGCGGTCGATGTCGTTGTACTCGGCCGCGAAGAAGCGCTCGGCATCGAGGCGCAGGAGCACCAGCAGCATGGCGAGGCCGAGCGCCATCAGGACCCGGAGCGGGTCCGGCACGTGGTCGATGCCAGGGATCGACGGGATCAGCACGTGGGTCAGGGTAGGCGGCAGACGCTAGGGGCGCACGGCGGAGATCAATCCTCGCCCATGCGGAGGATGGCGAGGAACGCATCCTGCGGGATCTCCACGGATCCCACGCGCTTCATCCGCTGCTTCCCTTCCTTCTGCTTCTCGAGCAGCTTCCGCTTCCGGGAGATGTCGCCACCGTAGCACTTCGCAAGGACGTTCTTGCGCATGGCCGAGATGGTCTCGCGGGCCACCACGTGGCTCCCGATCGCCGCCTGGATGGGCACCTCGAACATCTGGCGCGGGATGAGCTTGCGCAGCTGGTGCACGAGGCCCTTGCCCGTGATCTGGGCGCGATCGCGGTGGACGATGAGCGACAGGGCGTCCACGGGCTCGCCGGCGACGAGGACGTCGAGCTTGACGAGGTTGGCCTCGCGGTAGCCGGCCTCCTCGTACTCCATCGACGCGTAGCCCTGGGTCCGGCTCTTGAGCTGGTCGTAGTAGTCCACGATCAGCTCGCCGAGCGGCAGTTCGAAGTGCATGTGCACGCGCTGCGGATCGAGGTATTCCATCGTGTGGAAGACGCCGCGCCGGTTGGTCGTGAGCTCCATGAGCGTGCCGATGTACCGGTCCGGCGTCACGACGCCGAGGTTGACCCACGGCTCCTCGATCGTCTCGATCTCACCCACGTCGGGGAAGTGTGCCGGGTTGTCCACGATGAGCTGCGCACGGTTCATCGTGAGGTTGACGCGGTACTCCACCGACGGCGCGGACGCGATCAGGTCGAGGTCGAACTCGCGCTCCAGGCGCTCCTGGACGATCTCCATGTGGAGCAGGCCGAGGAAGCCGCAGCGGAACCCGAAGCCCAGCGCCACCGACGACTCGGGCTCGTACGTGATGCTCGCGTCGTTGAGGTGGAGCTTCTCGAGGGCGTCGCGCAGGAGCGGGTAGTCCGGGCCGCTCACCGGGTAGAGGCCGGCGAAGACGAGGCTCTTGGCCTGGTGGAAGCCGGGCAGTGGCTCCGTCGCCGGGTTGGCCACCGCGGTCACGGTGTCGCCGACCTGGGCCTCGCGGACGTTCTTGAGGCCGGTGGCGATGTAGCCCACCTCGCCCGCGACCAGCTCCTGGACCGGGACGAGCTGCGGGCGGAAGTAGCCCAGCTCGAGGAGCTCCGCCTCGGCGCCGCTCTGCATCAGGCGGATCGCGTCGTGGTCGTGCAGGGTGCCCTGCGCCAGGCGGACGTAGCAGAGGACGCCCTTGTAGGGGTCGTAATGGCTGTCGAACACGAGGGCCTGCAGCGGGGCCTTGGGGTCGCCCTTGGGCGGCGGGATCCGGTCCACGATCGCCTGGAGGATGGCGTCGATGCCGATCCCCTCCTTGGCCGAGGCGAGGATGACCTCCTCGCGCGGGATCGCGAGGACGTTCTCCAGCTCCTCCATCACCACCTCGGGCTGCGCCGAGGGCAGGTCGATCTTGTTGATGACCGGGATGATCGTGAGCCCCTCGCGGATGGCGAGGTGGACGTTGGCCAGCGTCTGGGCCTCGATGCCCTGCGCGGCGTCCACGACGAGGATCGCGCCCTCGCACGCCTGGAGGCTGCGGCTGACCTCGTAGCTGAAGTCCACGTGCCCTGGCGTGTCGATGAGGTTGAGGCCGTAGAGCAGGCCGTCGTTGGCCGTGTGCTCGAGGCGCACGGCGCGGGCCTTGATCGTGATCCCCTTCTCGCGCTCGAGGTCCATCGAGTCGAGGACCTGGCTCGTCATCTGGCGCGCGTCGATCGTGTGCGTCGTCTCGAGCAGGCGGTCCGCGAGCGTTGACTTGCCGTGGTCGATGTGCGCGATGATCGAGAAGTTGCGCAGGCGCGCCTGGGGGATGCTCACGAGGCGGCAGTGTAGCGGGTGCCGGTCACCCGCCTCCGGTTCGATCCGGCGGCGCGCGACAGGACCGGCGGGTCGCGGTGGGTCGCTCGCCGGTCCGGGAGGCCCCGGCGCCCGATTCCCGCACCGCGGGACTACCAGCCCATGGTGCGCCAGGATCCCCGCGTGGCGGGACGGCGATCCAGGGAAACGGCACCCCACGTGTCATCCGCCCCGGGTAGCGGGAAAGGTGTCCCCGCGGCGGGATCGTAATGCCGCGGCACGGGAGTCGCTCGCGGGCGGGTGAGGATCTCCCCGGACAAGCCCCGGATGGGCGGCGCCCGCCATCCTCCAGCCATGTGCACACGAGTGCGTCCCGCCGACGTGGGGCGGGCAGACGCGAACCGCCTGGCTGCGGCGTTCGGCAAGGAGCTGCGCATCGCGCGGCGGGGGGACCCGCGCGCGTGGGACGGCCGCCTCACGGACGGGCTGCGGACGGCATCGGTCGAGGCCGCGTCAAGGGTCGTGGACGCGCAGACGCTGCGGCGGCGGCTCGAGGCCAAGGTCCGTGACGACCCGGACGCGGGGTGGTCTTCCTCGTCCTCAACAGGACGGCCCACAACCGGGCCGTCCTGCGGGCCCACGGGGAGGCGTTCCGCTCACTGCTGCCACTCGACGGCGGCCGGATCCTGTTCCACCTGCGACGCGGCGGGATTCCCCCGGCCGGAGGCATCGTGCTGCTGTGAGCCGGCAGACGCCGCAGGCTCGCGCTCGCTACCGCACCTTCGTGCTGAGAGCGGCCGTGCACGGCCCCGTGCCCCAGTCGTTCTGCGCGCTGACCCGGAACTCGTAGGTGGTGCCGCTGAGCAGGCCGGTGACGATGGCCGAGCGGGTGGTCTTGACGCCGTCGGCGAAGGTCTTCCAGGCCGTCGCGCCCTTCTTGCGGTACTGGATGACGAAGTCACGGACCGGGCCGCCGCCGTTGAGCGTGGCCGGGGCCGCCCAGCTGAGCGTCACCTTCTTCGCGCCTGCGGTGCCGGCGAGGGTCCGTGGAGCCGAGGGGCCGGCCGGGAGGCCGAAGGCGGCGATGCGGTCCGTGCCGAGGGCACCACCGATGCTGCTGAAGTACCCCGTCGCCACGAGCGTCCGCCCGCTGATGGCGAGCCCGTCGATCACGTCCCCCTGGTTCGGGACACCCAGCGCAAGCCATTTCGTCCCGTTCCAGGCGGCGATCGTGTCCGCCGCCGCATTCCCGCCCGCGTCGAGGAACGACCCGGCCGCGATGACGTTGCTGCCGTAGACGGCGAGGCTGGTCACGGTGTCCGCGATGGCGCCGTCCGTCCCGGCCACGTTGCTGCCGAGGCCCGTCCAGTCACTGCCGTTCCAGACGGCCACGTTGTCGGCGCGGAAGTCACCATTGGCGTTGTCGAACGACCCGCCGACGTAGACCTTCGAGCCGACGACCGCAACGGCGTTGAGGGTTCCGGGCATGAACAGCCCGTCCGGCCCTGCAGCCCCGCCCACCGGGTTCCAGGTTGCGGAGCCCGGATCCCACCAGGCCACGTGGTCCGCATTCTGGTTCGTGCCGGCATTGGTGAAGTCGCCCGCTGCGAACACCCGGCCGTCCGGCAGGGCCTGGAGGGCGCGCACGGTATCGCCCAACGCCGGATCGCTGCCGGCGCCCGAGAAGCCCATACCGTGCCAGGCGTACCCGTCGAACACCGCGACGTGGTCGATCCACGAGTGGCCGTCCACGTTGGTGAACATGCCGCCCGCGTAGAGCAGGCCGTTGCTCGATGCCAGGGCCAGGACCTTGTTGTTGAGGCTCGTTCCGCGCTTGGTCCACGCCGACCCGGTCCAGGCCGCGAGGTAGTCGGCGCCGACGACACCGCCGGCATCGATCGAATCGCCGCCGGCGTAGAGGGTGCCGTTGACCCAGGTGATGGCGTACACGGTGCCGCCGAGGGCGCCGTCCCCAGCCCCGTTGCTGCCGAGACCGGCCCACAGGCCGGTGCCCGGGTCATAGACCGCGAGGTCGTCCGCGGTGGGGTCACCGGCCGCATTGGTGAAGCTGCCGAACACATAGAGGCGGCCATCCGGTCCGAACTTGGCCCCGAGGATCTCATTGGCGTTCGGAGCCGGGAAGAGCTTCGGCACGGCCGGCCCGACGCGACCCCACTGGCCGGTGGGCGGCGCGGCGAGGGACGTGACACCGGCAGCTCCGCCGGCAAGCGCGAGCGCCAGGGCGGCAGCCAGGACCGCGGCAGGGACGGAGACCCGGGATCCGAGGCTCGCGCGCCGCCGGAACGCAACCAGTCGCATGCGGTCCAACATCTCCTACTGTGCCTTCACGGTGACCACCGCCGATGATGCGCCGAGGCCCCAGTCGTTCCTCGCGAGCACGCGGAACTGGTAGGTGACCCCCTTCTTGATCCCGATGGAGGTGGACCAGGCCGTGTACGGGACACCGGCGGTGAACGTCCGCCATGCCGTGGTGCCGAGCTTGCGGTACTGGACGGTGTAGCCACGGAGCGGACCGCCGCCGTTCATCGATGCCGGGGCCTTCCACGTGAGCGAGATCCACTTCGGCCGGGCAGACCCGACGAGGGACCGGGGAGCCGTGGGCGGCGCGGGCAGGCCGTAGGCGGCGAGCGCCCTGGCGCCCGTCAAGCCGCCGACCGTCATGAACGTGCCGCCGGCGATCAGTGTGCGCCCGGCAAGCGTCAGTCCCCACACCTGGTCGTCCGGGCCGGGGCTGCCGAGCGCCATCCACTTCGACCCGTTCCAGGCGGCGACCCGGTCTGCCGCCGCAACGCCACCGGCGTCGGTGAAATCGCCGCTCACGATCACATTGCTGCCGTAGGTGGTGATGTCGAACACGTCGCCGTTGATGGCTGAGCCCGTGCCCGCGACATTGGCGCCCAGGCCGGTCCAGGCAGCGCCGTTCCAGACGGCCGCGTAGTCGGCTTTCGCATTGCCGGCCGCGCCGATGAACGAGCCGCCGACGTAGACCTTGCTGCCGACCACGTGGATTGTCCTGACGAGGCCGCTGAACACGCTGTCGCCGGCGGCACCGCCACCAACTGCATTCCAGCTCGCGGTGTCGGGATCCCACCAGGCGACGCCGTCGCCCAGTCCCCCGGGGCCGACATCGGTGAGATAGCCCCCCGCGAACAACCGGCCGTCCGGCATCGCCTGCAGTGCGTACACGCCGCCGTTGAGGGCGCCGTCGCTCGCGCCGTTGCTGCCCACGCCGTGCCAGGCATAGCCGTCGAAGGACGCGAGGTAGTCCGCCGTGGGATCGCCCCCGGCATCCTGGAAGCCGCCGCCGGCGTACAGGACGCCGTTTGCGGTCGCAAGTGCGTTCACAGAGTTTGTCAAGGCGCCCGCGGGCCCACGCTCGGTCCAGGTCGTCCCGTTCCACGCGGCGAGATTGGCAGGAGGGATGTTGGTGTCCGTGCCACGGACGTCCAGGGAGCCGCCGGCATAGAGCAGGCCATTGACCCAGGTGATCGCCATGACCTGGCCGTTGAGGGCACCGTCGCCGGCCCCGTCGCTGCCGAGACCGGCCCAGCGTCCGAGGGCCGGGTCGAAGACCGCGATGCCGTCGGCCGTGGAGTCGCCGCCGGCGTCGCTGAAGCCGCCGTAGGCGTAGAGCCGGCCATCAGGCCCGATCGCGGAGCCGACAACCCACGGGAACGAGCCTGCTGGGAACAGCGGTGGTATCGCCGAACCCACGCTCCCCCAGTGCCCGACGGGCGGGCCGGCGATGGGCGTGGCGCCGGCGGTGCCGGTCGCGACCAGGAGCGCGAGGCCAAGGGCAGGCAGCGCGGATCGGATTCGCATGGTCAGCCTGCCTTCCTGGTGATGACCGCGCTCGTGGGCCCCGTGCCCCAGTCGTTCTTGGCGAGGACGCGGAAGTCGTAGGTGGTGCCGCTGAGCAGGCCGGTGACGACGGCCGAGCGGGTGGTCTTCACGCCGTCGGCGAACGTCTTCCAGGTGGCGGCGCCCTTCTTGCGGTATTGGACGATGTAGTCGCGCACGGGGCCGCCACCGTTGAGCGTGGCCGGGGCCGCCCAGGTGAGCGCAACCTTCTTCGCGCCAGCGGCCCCGGCAAGGGACTGCGGAACCGAGGGCGGCGCCGGCAGCCCGAAGGCGGCGATGCCCTGGGTGTCCGGCAGGCCACCGACCGTGTTGAACTGGCCCGCAATGAACAGGGTCCGCCCCGCAACGGACGTGCCCTCGACCACCTCGTCGATGCTCGTCGTGCCGAGGGCCAGCCCCTTCGATCCGTTCCATGCCGCCACCCGGTCCGCCGCCGGCACGCCACCCGCCTCGGAGAAGTACCCGCCGACGATGATGTTGCTGCCGTAGACCGCCAGTGACATGGCGCCGCCCGTGCCGTTGAAGGGTCCGTCGGTGCCGGCCGCGTTGGCCCCAAGGTGGGTCCAGGCGGCGCCGGTCCAGACCGCCACGCCATCGGCCAGCGGGTCATTGGCGGCGTCGGTGAAGTACCCGGCGACATACACCTTGGAGCCCACGACCGCGATGTCCATGACCCCTCCGTCGTGGAACACCCCGTCCGCGGCCGCGACCCCGCCAACGGGGTTCCACGTTGCCGTCCCTGGGTCCCACCAGGCCACGTGGTCCGCGTGGCCGCTCAGGCCAGCGTCGACAAACATCCCGCCGGCGAAGACGCGTCCGTCCGGCAGGGCCTGCAGCGCGAAGACCACGCCGTTGAGCGCCGGCCCGCCTGCGCCGTCGGTGCCCAGGCCATGCCAGGTGAACCCGTCGAACGCTGCCACGTGGTCGGCCGTCAGGTCCCCGCCGACATCGTAGAAGGCACCTCCTGCGTAGAGTGTCCCGCCGGAGGACGCGAGCGCATAGACGATGCCGGAGGGCACGGCAAGGGATCCGCGCTTGGTCCACGACGTCCCGTTCCAAGCGGCGATTCCGCTCGCCCCGCTGATCCCGCCTGCGTTCTGGAAGCCGCCCCCGGCATACAGGAGCCCGTTGAACCACGTGATGTCGAAGACATCGCTGTTGAACGCCCCGTCGCCGGCGCCGTTGCTGCCGAGCCCGGACCAGCCGCCCGTGGCCGGATCGAAGACGGCGAGGTAGTCGGCGGTCGGGTCGCCGCCGGCGTTGGTAAAGGTGCCGAAGACGTAGAGGCGACCGTCGGGTCCCACCTTGGAGTTCCACGGGTCGTGGAAGCCCCCGGGCTCAAACGTCGCCGGGACCGCAGGGCCAATGCGTGCCCACTGGCCGGTGGACGGGGTCGCGGCGGTCGCCGAGGCCGAGAGCAGGAGCGCGAGCCCGACGGCGGGCACGAGGACGCGGAGACGCATGGAGGTGGGCCCCTGGGAAGTGCTGGAGATGCAGTGACGCGCACGATACCCGGCCGGATATGCGGCGTTGCCACGGTTTCGCACGCTTGCGGCCCAGGGCGACACCTCGGCCCCTACGATCGGCGCATGAGCTCCCGCTTCCGCACCCTCGCGCTCGTCGTGCCCGCGCTCCGGGTCCGGACCGGTTTCCTCGGTCGCGGCCCACGCGCCGAACGCGTGATGTCCGCGGAGGAGATTGCGGCCCATGCCGCCATCCTCGCCACGATGCCGGCCGCCGTCGCCGGCTGGAGCGAGGGCAACGCCACGCTCGACCCGTTCGAGGTCCGGGTGCTGGGCGACGTCGTCATTGACCGCCTCGACCGGTATGGGTCGGGCCGGTGGCCGTCGCCGGAGAGCCAGGAGGAGCTCCTGGCGCCGCACGCGCAACCGGGGGCGTGGGACTCGGTCATCCTGGTCTGGCCGGGGGACGCGGGGTTCGGCGGCGCCTGGGGCCTGACGCGCGGGGCGACGGCCGCGGCGGGCGGCGCCGGCTACTCCGCGATCACGAGCGGCTCGTGGCCCACGTATGGCACGGCCGCGAACCCGGCGCACGGCTTCGTCCACGAATGGCTCCACCAGGTCGAATCCGCGTACCGCTCCCTGGGCGTCGGCCTGGACGAGCTGCCGGATCTGCACGACGTGGACGGGCGTGGCACGTCGCGGCGGCCGTCGCCCGACGATGGCCGCACGTACGTCGAGTGGGAGCGGGCCACGGGCTCGTGGCGCCCCTGGTACCGCGACTACATGACCGGAACGGTCGGCGCAGCACCCGGCGAGCGCGAGTTCGTCCGCGGGCTGACCCCGGACCGATGGGCCCGGCGCCCGGACCCGGACGCCTGACCTGTCAGCCGGCCCGCTTCGTGACCACGGTGCTCGGCAACCCGGTGCCCCAGTCGTTCTGCGCCCGCACCCGGAACTGGTAGGTGATCCCGGCCGCGAGGCCTGTGACCACGGCGGTCCGCGTGGTCCGCACGCCGTCCGCGAACGTCCGCCAGGCGGTCGTTCCGAACCTGCGGTACTGCACCACGTAGCCAGTGATCGCGGCGCCGTTGGTGGTGAGCGGCGCGACCCAGGCAAGCGACACCCGCCGCGTGCCGGCGGTCGTCTTCACGAAACGCGGCGCGGACGGCGCGGCGGGGAGCCCGCCCGCGGCGAACCCGTCGAGCCCTGCGACACCGCCCATGTCCGGCAGGTCTCCGGCCACGTAGACGGCGCGCCCCGAGACCCGGCCGTCGAACATCTCGTTGAACGGCCCTCCGCCAAGCGCTGTTCCGACAGAGAGCCACTTCGTGCCGTTCCACGCTGCAACGTGGTCCGTGTTGGCGACCCCGACGGCTCCGGGGAAGAGCCCGGCCGCGATGACGATCGACCCATACGCGTCAAGGCTCGCGACCGTTGCGCCCAGGGCGTTCTGGATCCCCTGGCCAAGGCTCGCCCAGCCGGTCCCTGTCCATTGCGCCACGTAGTCGGCCGAGGCGTTGCCGCCCGCATCGGTGAACTCGCCCGAGGCGTACAAGTGGCTGCCCATGACCAGGATGTCCCACACGTTGCCGCTCAGCGCCCCGGCTCCCGAGTCGCCCACGGCGTGCCACATCGCGCCGTCCCACCAGGCGATGTGCTGGGCCTGCAGGATCCCGGCGGCTGAGGTGAACCTGCCGCCGGCGAAGATCCTGCCGTCGGCAAGCGCCCGGACGACGTAGACGGTGTCGTTGAGCGGCCCGCCGCCCCCGTCGTTGCTGCCGAGCCCCGTCCAGTGATAGCCATCCCAGGCGGCGATGTTGTCCGCGGTGGCGACCCCGTCCGCGTTGTCGAACTTGCCGCCGGCGTAGAGCACGCCGTTCCGGACCGCCAGCGAGTTGACCCACGCTCCCGGCAGGCCGTCGTTGATCGCGCCGACCCGGGTCCAGGAGGAGCCGTTCCAGGCAGTGACCGTGTCGATGCCCTTGACGCCGGCAACGGTCGTGAACGAGCCCGCGACGACCAGCGTGCCGTTGAGCCAGGCGACGTCCATCACGTCGGAGGAGAAGGCACCGTCGCCCAGGCCGTTGGAGCCCAGCCCATGCCAGCTGCCGACCGCCGGGTCGTACACGGCGAGATTGTCGGCCGTGGGGTCACCGCCTGCGTCCACGAACCAGCCGTACATGTAGAGCCGGCCGTCGGGTCCAACCTTGCTGCCCCTGACCCAGTTGAGGTTGCCGGGGCCGAACAGCGCGGGCGCCGTGGGCCCCACGGCGGTCCAGACCCCGGTTGCAGGCGCCGCGGCAGCGACCCCTGATGCCATCAGCGTCGCCGCGATGATCGCGGCGATGACCCGAACGGCCTGGTGTCGCATCCGCGGACCCCTTCCCCTCAACGCTCGCACCCCGGCGCGAACGATACGAGATGGGGAGCAAGGGCATGGCCCAGATTGGGAGAGCAGCCCGGGCCGCCGACCGCGTGGCATGGACGCCGTGAGCGGAAGCGGCCCAACTCGAGGTGGGCGACGGGCTGCCGGGGCGGGCGCCCCGGGCTCAGCGGGGCAGGGCGGGCAGGCGCTTGCCGTGGACCGGCCGCCCAACGAGGTACCGGGCCTCGGGCCCTGGAGGCGCGGGCTCCGTGCTCCAGCCCGGGTCGGGCGTCACCCTGGGGGGCGCCTCGACGGTGCAGGCGCTGACGACAAGGCCCGACCACGTCGTCACGCGGACGACCGACCCGCCCCTCGACATCGTGCGGACCTCGCAGGCGAATGCCTCGCGAGTGATGGTCGGGGGGGCGTCCACGCTGGGTCTGAACGCCTGGTCGTTGCGCACGTCTCGGTCTCGTGGCTGGTGGGGCGCACCTCCACGA
>JBAXFC010000067.1:0-11228 GCA_037140135.1 Chloroflexota bacterium | reverse complement strand
CCGGGGCCGCCGGGGTCAGGCGGCCCGGATCAGCCGGTCCGGCACGGGCGGTCTCAGCCGGCGGCGTGGTCCGGCGGCATCACGAGACCCGCATGGGCGTGGAGCCGCGGCGCCACCTGCTCGAGGATGGTCGCGGCGCGCTGGTCGAACGTGTGGCGCGCGCGGACGATCTCCATCGCCCGCATCCCGAGCGCGGCCCGGGCCGCCGGATCGGCGAGATACCGCGTGGCGAGGTCCCGCAGCTCCGCCCCGTCATGGAAGACCAGCACGGCGCCGTCGAACTCCTGCTCGATCCCGAGCACATCGTCCGAGATCACCAGCGCCCCGCATGCCGCGGCGTCGTACAGGCGGTTCGAGATGAAGCCCAGGTCCGACATGTCCGGCCACGTGTCGTTGAGGACGATCCCAGCAGCCGAGTAGTACGCCGGGAGCTCCACGTTGGGCACATGCTCGCCGCGCAGGACGCCCTTGGGCAGGCCGTGGGCGGCGGTCCAGCCACGACCGTAGAGCGCGAGGTCGAAGCCCTTGCCGGCCAGCTCCTCCACCGCGGGCCGGCGGACGCCACGCGAGTTCGCGACGAACAGCAGGTCGTGGGCGGGACCACCCGGCGTGGGGCGGAAGCGGTGCGTGTCGGTGGCCTGGTGGAGCCGGGTCACCCGGTGGCCGCGCGCCTCCAGCTCGGCCGCGAACACATCGGACGCGACGAACACCAGGTCGTTGCCGGCGAGCATCTCGCCGGTGACCTTGTCGGGGTGGCTGATGATCCAGCTCACCGACACCTGGGCGGCCCGGGATCGGAGCGGGGCCAGCCCGAAGATGCCGATGGCGACGTCCGCCCGCTCCGAGCCGGGTGCCTCCCAGGCCGAGCGGAGGCGGAGCCGGGTGGGCAGGCCGCGACGCTGGATCGCCCCCTGGAGCGCCCGCCCGAAGTGGTAGTCGCCCCAGCCCTCGGCCGTGGTCCAGTCCGGGGCGGCGATCGCGAGCTCCACGCGCGGGCTGCGGACCCAGGCCTCGAGCAGGTCGCGCAACTCGGTGGCGCGCCGGGCGTAGGTGTGCCGCTCCAGGACCGTCGCCTGCAGGCGTGCCGCGAGGACAGCGCGCCCCTCGGGATCGGCCAGCCAGCGCTCCACGAGCGCAGCCTGCTCCACGGCATCGCCGGCGGCCGGCAGGTCGTCGCCGAACAGCTCCCGGGCGCCGAGGACGTTGTCGGTGACCACGAGGGTGCCGGTGGCAAGGGCATCGAACACGCGCGAGTTGACCGCGCCGTACGGCTTGGTGGGCGTGGCCGTGTCATCGACCAGGATCGCGGCGCTCGCGTAGACCGCGGGCAGCTCGTCGTACGGGAGGGCGCCGCCGGCATGGGGCGCCATCGACGGCACCGTCTCCCAGCCCCGCCCGAAGGCGGCGACGGTCCGGCCCGTCGCGGCGAGCGCGGGCAGCACGTCCTCCACGCCGCGCACCTCGCCCCATCGGTTGCCGGTGGTGATCGCGTCGTAGCGGGGGGTCGCCGCCGGGTCCCGCGGCACGAAGCGTGCCGGGTTGGTGGCGATCGGCATCAACAGGGCGACGTGCGCGCTGCGCTCCTCGATGAGCTCCTTGGACCGGGTGCTCGAGGCGAGGATGATGTCGTGCTCGTCGAACCAGGGGCGCGACAGCCAGCGGTCGGTCCAGTTGCGGATCCAGGCGACGGTGACGATGCCCGGCGGCAGGCGCCGGACGTCGAGCGCATCGATCAGCGAGACGATGACGTCGATCGTGGGGTCCGGGGAATACCAGTGGTTCTCGAACCGCTCGAGGTAGCTCACCCGCCAGCCGAGCCCCTCGAGCGCGTCGCCCAGCTCGTGGGCCGTGTACCAGTCGCCCCAGCCGGCGGCCGGATCCTCGCGGGTGACGGTGATCCCGACGTGCAGCCCGGTCTCCGACCAGTGCCGCCCCACGGCGAGCCGGTCGAGGAAGACCTCGCGGTAGAGCGACGGGCCCCACAGGTCGTGGAAGTGGCGCCAGTTCCCCTCGTGACGGCGCTTGCGGGCCTCCATGTCCTCGACGCGCTGCGTGGCGGACTCGTGGTGCCAGAAGGTCGCCTGCGGCTCGTACCAGATGCGGCCACCCGTGGCGCGCAGGCGGGCGCACAGGTCCACGTCCTCGGCGCCGTAGTCGTAGCCGTCCGCGAACCCGTCCACGGCCTCGAAGACGGAGCGCCGGACCAGGAGCGCGGCCGCGGTTGCCGCCGGCACCTCGCGGGACTCCGAGGCGAGCGGGCCCAGGGGATCCTCGCCGGCGCCAAGGTTGCGGGCGATGAGCGCGCCGTCCTGCATCCGGAACGCCGTCCCGCGGTGCTGGAGCGAGAGGTCCGACGGGCGCTCGATGGGGCCCATCTTGCGGCCGGCGCGGCGCGGATAGATCAGCCGGGCGCCGACGGCCGCGAGCGCAGGATCGCCGAGCAGCCGCTCCACCATGTGGCCGATGACGTGGGGCCCGGCGGGCTCGATGTCGTCGTTGAGGAGCAGGAGCAGCTCGCCGGATCCTGCATGCGCGCCGGCGTTGTTGGCGGCCGAGAAGGTGGCGTTGACCTCGTTGCGCACGACGATGAGCGGCCGCCGCGTGGGGGCGCTGCGCAGGTAGGCCTGGGTCTCGGCCCCGGACGCGTTGTCGATGACCACGATCTCGAGCGCGTCGTACGCCACCGCGTCGAGCGCGGGCAGCAGGCGGCGGAGGTGGACGACCCCGTTGTGGGTGGGGACGATGATCGTGACCAGGGGACCCGTGGTCCGCGCGCAGGGGACGAGCGTCTCCGCGAGACGGGCCCTGAGCGCGACCTCCTCCTCGGCCGTGGCGCGCAGCCGCTTGCGGGGTGCCGTGGCCGCGGCCGCCCGGCCGAGCACGACCGCGGTGAGGCCCTCGCCCACCCGCAGACCCTTGCGCACGACGCGCTTGCCGAGGGACAGCGTGCGCCGGAGCGGGGAGCGCTTGACCGGGGTGGCACCCACGATCGAGCTGGACGCGCTGATGTCACGGACGCGGCGCGTGACCGGGCGCGGCGCCTCGCCACCGTCCGGTTCGGGCACCGGGGACGGGCCGGGTTCGTCCGGAGCCGTCAAGCAGAACCCTCGGCCGGAGCGGCAGGGGCGACGGGTGTGGTCGCGGCGGGCGTCGCGGTGGTCGCCTTCGAGCCGGGCCGGGGTCGCGGGGGAAGCCAGCCCGCGCCAAGGCGCAGGACCTGGCGCGGGGCCGTGGTCCGGCCGGCGGAGCTGTTCACCGTGTCCACCACGAGGCCGGCCTCGGCGTAGACGCGCGCCCAGTCGATGGCCCGGTGTGCGACGAGGACCACGACGACATCCGCCCACCCGAGCGCCTCGTCAAGCCCGATCCCCGACCGGACCACGCCCGCGGCGTCCTTGGACGTCGAGACGTGCGGATCGTGGAAGCGGACGTCGGCGCCTCGGGAGGCGAGCATCGCGAGCACGTCGGCCGCCGGAGCATTGCGGGGATCCTGGACGTTGGGCTTGAAGGTGACGCCGAGGACGGCGACCCTGGCGCCCTTGAGCGGTTTGCTGTGCTCGTTGAGCGCCTCGGCCACGAGGTCCACCACGTGGCGCGGCATGGCCAGGTTGATGTCGCCGGCAAGCTCGATGAAGCGGTCGGTGAAGTCGAACTCGCGGGCGCGCCAGGAGAGGTAGTAGGGGTCCACCGGGATGCAGTGGCCGCCGACGCCGGGGCCGGGCAGGAAGCGCATGAAGCCGAACGGCTTCGTGGCAGCCGCGTCGATGATCTCCCAGACGTCGAGGCCCATCCGCTCGCACAGCAGTGCCAGCTGGTTGACGAAGGCGATGTTGACGTTGCGGAAGGTGTTCTCGAGCAGCTTGGCCATCTCGGCCGCGTCGGGCGAGCTGAGCTCGATGACGACGTCGTTGACGTGGCCCAGCAGGGCGGCGGCGCGGTGGGTGGCCGCCTCGGTCATGCCGCCCACGAGCCTCGGCACGGAGCGGGTGATGCTCTCGGGGTCGCCGGGGCTCACGCGCTCGGGCGCGAAGGCCAGGTCGAAGTCCACGCCCGCAACCAGGCCGGTGGCCTCGAGGACCTTGCGGAACGGGCCGGTGGTGGTGCCCGGGAAGGTCGTGGACTGGAGGACGACCAGCTGGCCGGCGCGGAGGTGGTCGCGGATCGTCGCGGCCGCGCTCAGGACGGGCTCCAGGTCGGGATCCTTGGAGGACGTGATCGGCGTGGGCACGCAGACGAAGATGGCGTCGGCGTCGGCCAGGCTCGCGGTGCTGGTGTGGTTGATCCGCAGGGAACCCGCGAGGGCGGCGGCAAGTCGCTCGTCCGCGAGGTCATCGATCGGGGAGGAGCCGGCGCGGAGGCCCTCCACGCGTCCTTCCCAGGCGTCCACGCCCTCGACCGAGAGGCCGGCTTCGACGAAGGCCACCGCGAGCGGCAGGCCGACGTAGCCCAGGCCGATCACGGCCACGTGCTGGTCAGGTCGGGACGGGTCAGACATCGTTGGGGGAACCACCGTTGCGCCGGCGGCGAGGCCGGCTGTTGCTGGAAACGGCGCGGATCGCGCGGCTTTCATGGTACCCGCACGGATCCCCGCCTCGTTCCGGGACGGCCACGGCTAGGGCGCCGGGGGCGCCGCGGGTGCCGGCGATTCGGCCGGGGGCGCGGGGACCGGGTCGGCCGCAGCCGGCGTCGTCGTCGGGATCGGGGCCGCGTCGTCCGGCCGGTACGGCCAGCCTGCGGCCAGCAGCTTGTCCACCGTGGCGCGGTACCGGGCCGCGAAGCCTGGCAGCACGTCCGCCGGGACGTCCGTCCGCCAGCGTCCGCGGTGCGATCGCTCCGGCGTCGCCGAGTTCTCGAAGAAGCCGCGCATGGCGGGGTCATCGGCCAGGCCCGCAAAGGCCAGCAGCCGCGTGTACTCGGCCTCGCGCGCGTCCGCGATGAGCATCTCCAGCTGCACCGTCAGGACCCGGTCCGCGGGTGCCTTGGCGCAGGCCTCGAAGGCCTCGAGCAGCTCCACCGCCCACCAGTCGAGCGCCTTGTTGAGATCGCCCGGGCCCCACTTGAGCGGGACCACGGAGCAGGCCACGTCGCGCCCGTCGCGGACGCTGTGCACCATGCGGCCCTCGGGGAAGATGCGGGCCAGCGCCGGCGCCACCTGGACCAGGCCCGGCGTCATCTCGATCCAGCCCTTCGCGCCCATCGCCTGCGTGCCGGGACCGAGCACCCGGTCCACGAACCGGGCGGCGGCCGCGAGCGGCTCCTTGTCCATCCCGGCCCCCAGCTCGCGAACCGCGGCCGCGAGTGTCGGCTTGTCGGCCAGCAGGTGCAGGCCCTGCTTGGGACCGCGATCGAACCAGCGTCCGGTCACGAGCCGCTCGAACTTGCCCACGCTCGCCTTGCCATCCACGACGTCGCACAGCCCTCCGTTGTCGGAGAGGAAGCGGACCTCGAAGGGCACCATCCAGTAGTCCGGGTGCGCGCCGAGGATCTTGGCCGTGATCGTCGTGCCGCTGCGTCCCGTGCCACCGACGAACAGCGGCGGCAGCGTGGTCGCGGGCCCGCTCCAGGCCGGCAGCTTCCACAGGTAGCGGCCGACGAGCGGGTAGCCGGCTCGGGCGGGCGCCTGGATCGGGTCCGGTGGGTTCGCGGTCATGGCGAGAGAGTAGCGCGAGCCGCAGCCCGGGCTCGGCGGTGCGCACCCACGCCTGACCCGCCTGCGAGGCACTCCTCACAGATCCGCACAGGACGCATCTGGCCGGGGCCCCTGTCAGAGGCCGTGGTAGCGCCGACCCTCAGGGTGGATCCCGGTACCAGGCCCGGGGGCCCGACCGGCGTCGGGGATCGGCCGGCCACCTGGGTGTCTCGGGCTGTCCTCGGGTCGCGGCGACTCGGCCGTGCGCCGGCGATTCGAGCCGGAGAGGAGTCGCCGGCCACGGAGGCAGATGGCGTGGTCGCGAGGGTGGGCGTGGTCGGGGCGGTGGGATTCGAACCCACAACCTCGTGCTCCCAAAGCACGTGCGCGACCGTTGCGCCACGCCCCGACAGGTCTCGTGCTCACGAAGCGCACATGCTTCGTCAAGAGCACACCCCCGGGTGGCCTCCACCGCTCCTGGCGCAGATGCTGGTCCGTGGTACGCATGGATCAGCACTGTGAGGAGTGGCGCGATGACCGCCCGACAGGCCGTCCATGATACGGCCCCTGACTCCCTTGACGAGCTTGCGACCTTGGTGGCGTCCTGGCGCCGCCACCTGCGCGCCCAGCGGATGAGCCCCTCCACGATCGCGACCTATTCCACGGCGGTCACGCAGCTGGCCGGCTACCTGCGGGAGCACGGGATGCCCCTCGAGGTGGCCGCGGTCCACCGGGAGCACGTGGAGGCATGGGTGACGAGCCTCCTCGAGCGCTGGAGGCCGACGACTGCCCACAATCGCTATCGGGGCGCCCATGCGTTCTTCCGCTGGCTCGTGGACGAGGGCGAGATCCGGACCAGCCCGATGGAGCGCATGAAACCGCCGCGCCTCCCGGAGGCGCCGCCTCCGGTCCTGCGCGACAACGAGCTCGCAGCGCTGTTTGCCGCCTGCGAGCGGGACCGGACCTTCGCCGGGCGCCGCGATGAGGCGATCGTCCGCGCGCTGGCTGACACGGGGATCAGGCGGCGCGAGCTGCTCGGGCTGACCCTCGACACCGTGGACCTGGAGCGGGGCACCCTGCGCGTGAACGGGAAGGGTTCACGTGAGCGTGATGTCGCCATCGGCGACCACACCGTCCGCTCATTCGACCGCTACCTGCGGCTCCGCGCGAAGCACCGGGCCGCGGACCTGCCGTGGCTCTGGCTCGGCCGGTACGGGCGGCTGCGCGAGTCCGGCCTCGGCGACCTCATCCACGCCCGGGGCGAGGAGGCCGGCATCAGGCGCCGCGTCCACCCGCACGACTTCCGCCACGCGTACGCGCACCACTGGCTCGCCGCGGGCGGCCAGGAGTCGGACCTGATGGCGATTGCTGGCTGGCGGACGACCGAGATGGTGCGCCGCTACGCAGCCTCGACCCGCCAGGAGCGGGCCCTTGCCGCCGCGCGCAAGATCTCTCCTGTGGACCGCATCGCCTCGACCCGGTAGGGGCCCGAGGCGACCGGCGCTATCCGGCCTGGTCCTCCTCCGCGCCAGCGGTTGAGGCTTCGCGATGCTGGTGCACCACCCGGGCCGCCGCGCTGCGGGCCGCGAGGCGCAGCATGTGGCTGCGCATGGCGGCCTCTGCACGCCGGCGGCGCTCGGCCGGCTCGAGCACGCCTCCTGGGTCGACCTCCCGCTCGAACCGGGCGGCGAAGGCCGCTCGAGCCGGGCGGGTCATGGAGTCTCCGCTGTGGCGGGACCGCGTGGTCAGACCGCCGATGCGTCCCCATGTCGACGAGTGCGTGCGGCGCGCCGTCAAGGACAGCTCACCGTTGACGAGAGCTTGGCAATTGGCATCCACACCTCCCACAACGCTGGTTCCGGGTCCCGCCCAATCTGGCATCCAGGAGCGCGCCTGCCAAGCCTCGCGGGTGTCATGACGTGTACGACCGGCGATGCAGGAGTTCCCGAGCACACTGAGGCTGCCTCACCCGTGGACCACCACAGGCGGCGTATCCCGACGTCGCGGATGGCGCCGCCGACCCATGCGTACCGATATGCGTCGCGCCATGCATTCCGGCGCAGATCCAGTGCATGCCCCGCCCGATCAATCTCGGGGATTCGAGGGAGGGACAACCTCTACCCCGCTACTGGCGGTACACCGACGTGATCTGCTGGTCGAAGGTGGATGACAGGCTTGCGGCCATGACGTTGCAGCAGAACGAGAGGCTGTTGCCGGCCCGGTACCAGTCGGTCCAGAAGATGCCGCGGCCGCTGTTGACGCTCCGATACGAGCGGATCCGGTCATTCCAGCCCACGAAGGCGAGCGTGTCGTAGTCCTGGCCGACGTACATGTACGAACCGCTCCAGGACAGCCCCGAGTAGATCGTCACGTAGTCGCCGGGGGCCGGGGTGAGCGGCACGGGACCCGCGGCCAAGGACGTGACGGTGCTCACCGGCGCGCCGATCGCAGCCTCGAGGGCCGCGGCCGTTGAGAAGCAGTGGATCACCGGGAACGCGTGGTCATGGCAGAAGTGGTTGGGAATGTCAGCGATCGGGATCGGCAGGCCATCGAGATCGGCAGTCACCGCGGGCGATGCGGCCGCGGAGGTGGCGGCACCCGGAAGCGCAGCGACGGCGCCGATGACGGCGAACGATAGGATGAGCGGCAGCACGCGGCGCATCTGAGAACCCCTTGTGCGGTTGGTGGCGAGACGGGACGCCTGTTTCGACCGTATGGGGGCCGCCGCGTCCTGCACATGGGGTGGATGCCTTGGGGAACCCGAGGGTTATGCCTACTTTTCTTTGCGCGCACGTCCTGTGACGATGCGGTCCTGGCCGGTTTCGGCCGCCGCCGTCATCGCGCTCCTCGCGTGCCTGTACGCCGCGTTCGTCGCCCTGACGACGGTCATCGATCCGGGGGTGACAGTCGATGACCACGGGGCGATCATCACGAGCGTCGCGGTGGGCGGGTTCGGATGGGACGCCGGCCTCAGGCCGGGGCAGCACGTCGTCAGCATCCGGCTCGCGGATGAGCCAGGCGGGTGGGCGATCGAGGTGGGGGAGCTCCACCGGGCGGTCACGGTGGGCGGGCACCAGGCCATCCTGCGCTCGAGCGTTGTCGCTGCCCTGGCGGGCCTCGCGCTCGCGCTCTTCGCCATCGTCACGAGACGGCGTCCTCGCCGGGCCGGCCTGCTCGCCGTGCTCGCGATCGGCTGTGCGGCAGTTCCCGTCCTGCTCGCCTACGCCGACGGCATCGGGTCGATCGTCATCGTTACGGCCGCGCTTGCGCCGTGGGCGTGGCTCGGGCGCTGGTGGCCGGGGCGGCGGCGAATCGCCATTGGCGCGCTCGCCGCAGGCGCGGCGCTCGCGGGCTCCTGGCTGGTGGCACTCGCCTCGGGCGCCGAGGCGACGGGCGCGCTGCGCACCGGCCTCGTCGCCTG
Organism: Chloroflexota bacterium; assembly: GCA_037140135.1. Lineage (GTDB taxonomy): Bacteria > Chloroflexota > Limnocylindria > Limnocylindrales > CSP1-4 > CAIXZV01. Next base: position 2,178 of record JBAXFC010000067.1, on the reverse strand, counting down.
GATCACCACTTCGACGGTCCTCCTTCTTATCGTTGGCACGGAGATGACTCCCAACCGCCTTGCGGGTTCGCTGCGGACCACCGGGCCGCTCGATGTCGCGGTCATCACCGGGTCCGCCCTCGTCGCGATCGTCCTGATAGCGATCGGGGCGAGCCCATTCCTCGCGATCCTCGCGGTGGCGCTGCCGCTCGTGCTCCTCGTCGGCAGCCGGCGGCGCATCGCCACCCTCATGGACGAGGCACTCCTCTCTGACGTCCGCGAGCGCGAGTCAGTCCGAGCAATGGAGAGCGAGCGCGCACGCCTCGCACGCGAGCTGCACGACGACCCGCTCCAGCGGATCGTGGGCGTCATCCGCCTCCTGGACCAGCCGCAGCCCGACACGGTTGCGGCCCACGAGTCCCTGCGCGAGGTTGCCGAGTCGATCCGGGGCGTGGCCACGGAGCTCCGACCGCCGGTCCTCGATGACCTGGGCCTCGTGCCGGCCATCACGGCGGGCGTTCGCGGACTCGATGGGCCCCCGGTGGAGGTGGACATTGCCGCCCCGCCCGGCTACCGGCGCGAGGACCGCCCACCGGGCGACGTCGAGCTCGCCGCCTACCGGGTGGTGATGGAGGCCGTGGCCAATGCTGTGCGCCACGCATCGGCCACGCGCGTCCTGGTGGGCGGAAGCGTGGGCCGGGACGCCGTCTCGGTCACGGTGGAGGACGATGGCACCGGAATGTCACAGGAGGCCGTACGGGCGGCCGCGATCGAGGGGCACATGGGCTTGGCGTCGATGCGTCGCCGGGCCGAGCTGATTGGCGCGCGCCTGGACAGCCGTGACCGTCCCGGCGGCGGGACGATCGTGGAGCTGGAATGGCGACGATGATCCGCGTGCTCCTGGTGGAGGATCACCCCATCGCAGCGGGTGGCATCGCCGGCGTCCTGGCCGCCCAGCCCGACATGGAGCTTGCCGCGGTGGCCGGCACGGTCGCGGAGGCGCGCCGCCGCCTCGCCACTCCCGGGGCCTGGGACATCGTGCTCCTCGACCTCCGGCTGCCCGATGGGTCCGGCATCGACATCCTGCGGGACCTCGAAGGCACGGACGACGCGCCGCCGTCCCTGGTGCTCTCGAGCTTCCAGACCCCCGAATACGTCGCGGCCAGCGTCGCGCTGGGCGCCGGCGGCTTCCTGCTCAAGACCGCGACGAGCGATGAGATCGCCGCGGCGATCCGCGAGGTTGCGGGTGGTGGCCTCGCGTTCACAGCGGACCAGCTCCGCCCGAGCCGGTCGACGGCCTGGGAGCCCCTGACCGAGCGGGAGCACGCCGTGCTCTCCGGCATCCTCGCCGGCCGCTCCAACGACGAGCTCGCGGCGGACCTCGGGCTTGCCAGGAAGACCGTGGAGGCGGGCCTTTCGCGCCTCTTCGCCCGGTACGGGGTGGCCTCGCGCACGGAGCTCGCGCTCACCGTTGACCGGGGCGCCGTGCTCGACCTGCCGGTGCGCCCGACGCCGCGGCCCGGGGCGCCTCGCCGCTGACGCGCCAGCCCTCGGGCAGGGAATCATAGGGTTCTCCCACCTATTCACCGGCCACCCGCGGCCCTACGGTCGCGGGACTGGCGGCAGGCCGTCGCCATCGGCACGTGTGAGGGGAGACGCGATGGCACGCAGGCTGGATGTCGGCGAACTCGGCGCCAGGGTGCTGACGAGGGACACGTGGTTGGGCCGCCTGCTTCCGCTCGCGCTGGTGGTGGGAATGCTGCTCGCGAGGCCGGCCCTGCCGGTTGCCGGGGCTGGAGCGACCACCGTTGTCGCTGGCGCATCCACGACGCAGGTGCAGCTCGACAACGGCGCCGTGGCGATGAAGGCGGCCCTCGTCAAGGGCTTCGGCTTCACGGCCGTGTCCCGCTCGGTGCTCCAGGCGAAGCCTGGCGGCCCGCTGGTCGAGATTCCCGATCCTGCCGACCCGTACAAGGTCGCGGGCACCGCCGACCACTACTACCTGGGCGCCTCAGCCGCCCGGGGCGTGGTCCGCGGCGCCGACTTCACGCTCCAGATGTACGGCGGCCCGACAGCCGAAGCCGAGCCTGTCGACCTCGCTGCGCTGCAGCCCACGCTTGCGGCGCTGCAATCAGGCGGCAAGGCGTGGCGCAACGACGGCGCAGGCTGGTACGCGACAAAGGCCGACCTGCTCCCGGG
>JBAXFC010000066.1:0-11287 GCA_037140135.1 Chloroflexota bacterium | reverse complement strand
CGCCATGGCCGCGACCTCGGCGATGATCCAGATGGTCGTCGTATACCGGGCAGCCTCGCCGGGAGCCGGGAGATCCTCGATCTCGATCCGCGCCATGTGCCGGTCCCCTGCCATGACCGGCACATGGAGCCCCCCGGCGATCACCTCGAGCAGGCCGCTGTTGCGCGCGTCACCGGCCGGCGGCTCGATCTCGGCCACGACCCCGTCGAGCCCGCGCTCCCACGCGCGCTCGGAGCGTCCCCAGCGGTCGAGCATGATCATCCGCGACCGGTCGGCCCCGAACATGACCTGGGCGAACTCGAGGACGACGTCAACGACCGCGGCCTCGCTCGTCACGCCGGTGAGCCTGCCCAGGATGTCCAGCGCGAGGCCGTACTCGGCCGCCAGGGCCTCCGCGGCCTCAGCCCTGGCGATCGCTACGTCCAGCGGCGACTGCTCATCCATCGATACCCGCGATCGGGTATCTGCCGTGGACCCGGACCGCCTCGCTGATCGCGAGGAGAATGTCCTCGGGCACCTGGAGCGGGATCTCGCCGTGGTTGTCGGCGACGATCAGGCCACCGCCGGGAGCGGCGGTCCGGATCAGGTCGCGGACCTTGGCCTCGGCCTCCTGCTGGGTCCAGTGGCGCATCTCGATGCCATTGAGGTTGCCCACGATCGTGGCCCGGCCACGGCACGCCTCCACCACCTGCTCGAGGTCGTCGAGGACGCTGGGGGCGACGCCCAGCGTTCCGGTCTCGATCAGGTCCGGGATGACCGGCAGGGCCCGGCCCGAGGCGAGCACGGTGACCGTGCCGCCGTTGAGGCGGGGGATCACGCGGCGGGCCACCTCGAAGCCGGTCTCCCGGTAGAGCGCGGGCGGGACGATGGTGGACGAGGCGAGCGGGTCGAAGTAGGCCAGCGCCGTGGCGCCGGCGGCCAGCTGGGCATTGCCCCAGGCGACGCTCCACTCCTCGTTGACAGCCATCAGCCGGGCCCACAGGTCCCGCCGCTCGAGGATCAGGTTGAGGTAGGCCTCGAACCCCATCTGCATCACCGGCAGGGAGTTGGGCCCCACGATGCCGCCCATGATCGGGACGTCCGGGCCGACCCGGGCGCGGATGGCGCTGATGCACTCCAGCATCCAGCGGGCACGCTGCCCGTCCTCGAAGCGCGGCGGCACGAGGCGGAGGATGTCCTCGGGGTGGTTGATGATGGGGCCGCCGGCGTTCGGCGGGCCGTCGTCGAACCACAGGATCTCGGTGCCCCACGCCTCGAGCTCGATGGCCACGGGCCAGGTCCCGGCGATCACGTCCGAGCCGTACTTGGCGAAGGTCCGCAGGCTTCCCTCGATCACGTTGGCCGGATCGGCGTAGAACTCCGGGACCGTCATGCCCAGCTCGTGCGAGGCGTACATGCCCAGCGCGAGCACGAACGGAACGCGGTCGCTCTCGCGGTGCTGCAGGGTGGTCGTCACCCGCTCCATCGGGGTGACCTCGGAGGCGTGCATGGTGCTCATGCGAGGAGCCCCGTCAGGCCGTCCACTCCGACGCCCGCTGCACTTGTGACCGAGGATTCGCCGGCGGCCGGACCAGCCGCCTCGACCAGGTCGATCGCATCGGAGGCGCTGCGGCCCATCGCGTCCGCGCCAACCTCCCTCCAGAGGCCCGCGTCGAACAGGTATGGCGCGCCGCCGACGACGAGGCGGGGCCGCACGCGCATCTCACCCAGCCGGGCGGCCAGCGCCTCGACCCGGATCGCCGCGCGCAGCATGAGCGTGGAGACCAGCAGCACCTCGACCCCGTCGCGGTCCGCCCGCTCGGCGAGGTCGTCCACGCCGATGCCGGCGCCATAGTCGATGACCGGGTAGCCCACGGCGCGCAGGCTGAGCAGCACGATCCGCTTGCCCAGCTCGTGGCGGTCCTCGAGCGTCGCGACACCGATGACCGGAGCGTTGGCACGGACGACCCGGGCCGATGGCTCCACCCGGCCGATGATCTCGTCGGCGATCCTGGCCGACATGTAGACCTGCGACAGGGCGGCTCGCCCGGCACCCCACGCGTTGCCGATCGAGCGCAGCACGGGAACGAGCAGGCGGTCGACGCGCTCCAGGGGGATCGGCGGCAGGCTTGCACCGTCGAGACCGGGCACTGACCCGGATCCCGGGTGGTCAGTCCCGGCCAGGATCCTGACCGCGGCAACGCGGTCCATGGTGAGCAGCGCTCGCTCGAGCGCTGCGACGTCCGCCGGTGTCTCCTGGGGCATCGGGCCCTCCTCTCGGGTACCACGCCGATCGTGACTGACCGCCCGTGGCGCGCAAAGGCCCAGAATGCGCATCCGGGCCCCCACGTCGAGGGACCCCGGTCGAGGGGGTGCCCGCAGGTCGCGGATTCGGGACACGCGGCCCGGGCCCCGCTCGTACGATGCGGGCATGAGCAGCCCCGTCCTGACCGACCGCGCATGACCTCGACCGACCTCCGGACCCTGCGCGGCAGCGCCCGCAGTGCCGACGGCACCCTCTCCCCCGCCACCGTCACGCTCGGGCCGGACGGGTTTGCGATCACGCCCGAGGGCGCCTCGCCGGTCAGCGCCGGCTACCGCGACCTGACGGCGATCGCCGCGGCCGGCGGCAGCGTGACGATCACGCTGGGCTCCGGCGCCCTCGCCGAGCGCTGGTCGCTGGAGCAGTTCGGCCAGCTTGCCGGTGCCCTGGTGAAGGGCCTGCGCGAAGGCCGGCTCCGCCAGCACCTCGCCGACGGCCTCGTGGAGCTGGACCCGGGTGCAGAGATCGACCTGGTGGAGTACGAGGCCGGCGCCGAGTCCGGCATCGCCCAGCTCGCCTACCACGACCGCGGCGTGATCCTCGCGCCCGTGGACGAGCGCGGCGCGATGCGGCGGATCCGGCGCGCGGACATCGGGACGGTGACGCTCGATCCTTCCGTGGGCGGAGTTGCCGTGACGAGCGCGGGGGCGTCCCTTGCACCCGTCGCCGGTGCGCCTGCCGGGGCGCCGTCGCTGCTTCTCCTGCGTCTCGGTGCCCTGGCGCGGGCGCACGCTGACCGCTGGTCGGCGCGCCGTGACCGGGCCGTCTCCGATGCCACCGGGATCGTCACCGGCCTGGTGCCCGATGCGGGCTTCGGGGAGCGGAGGCTCGCGGCGTCGCTCTTGCTCGACGGCCGTCCGGCCGCCCCGGCGGACCTCGGGGCGGCGTGGGCACCGCTCGAGCGAGCCGTCCTTGGCGTGCCGCCCTTCGACGAGTCGTACCGCGTGCTGCGGACGATCGGCGGCGGAGACCGGGCGCCGCGCTGGCTGGCGAGCGCTCCGGAGCGTCCGGGGGCGCCGGACTCCGCCAAGACCTGGTTCTTCGTCGGGCTGCCGGGCAACCTCGTGGCGCTCGAGCTGGTCAGCGAGGGATCGCACGCGACGTACTGCTTCCGGGTGGTGCCGCGGGCGCGCTTCACCGGAACCCTCACGGCCGGCGCCCTCGAGGCAGCCGTCACCGGGATCTCCGAGGCCTTGATCGACGCGCGGTTCCTGCGGGAGCCGATGGCGCTGCCGGCGGCCCGGCTGGCCGCCCCCGAGGCCCTCCGCTACCGCCTGGCCCTCACCGCCCTGCCCACCCTCGCGGCCGCCCGGGCACGGTTCGTTGCCCGGATCGTCCACCGCGATGCCGCCGGCTGGGAGGCCGCCCTGCGGGACCTGGTGGCCTGGCACGGATCTGCCCGTGATGACACCGCCGAATGGCCCGGACGCGCCGCGCAGGAGTCCGAGGTCGATGACGCCGCCACGAGCGGCGGATCCTAGAGGGACGCCCGATGCCGATGTACAAGCACCCGTGCCCGCACTGCGCGACGTTCATCAGCCGCGACGTCGCCGCCTGTCCCAAGTGCGGGACGAAGGATCCGTTCGCCCCCGGACGGTGCGCGTCCTGCCGGGCGCCGCTCGAGGATGCGTCCTGGGTTGCCTGCCCCAAGTGCGGTCAGCCCGTGGGGGCGGCGGCAGCTGCCGCCGCCGGGGGCCAGGGACCAGGTGCCGGGCCGGCGCCGGGTGCGGTGCCCGGGCGGGGTCAGGCGCCAGCGGCTCCGGGAGCCATCCCGGGCTGGGGCCAGGCCCCCGTCGCGCCCGCGGCTCCTGTCGCGGCACCGGCTCCGTTCGCGGCACCGGCTCCGTTCGCGGCTCCGGGACCGGTCGCTGCTGCGCCCGCGGCTCCTGCACCAGCCGCCGAGCCCGCTCCCCCGCCGCTCGCCACCTCCGCGCCCGTCACCCACGACCTCGCGCCTGACGTCGCGCCCGCGCCGGCATCCGCCGGTGGTGCGACGTGTGCGGCCTGCGGTTCCGCTTTGGCCCCGGGCGCGCGCTTCTGCCGCGACTGCGGAACCGCCGTCGGCTAGGAACGGATCATCGGCCGGTCGCCTGCCACCGCGGGCCAGGCGCCGGCCGACGTCGAGTGCCTGCTAGGACGCCTTCGCCCCGCAGTTCCCGCAGAACCGGGTGCCTGCCGGCAGGTCGTTGCCGCACTGGCTGCACTTGTTCTGGCCGGTCGGCGTGCCGCAGTTGGAGCAGAACTTCTCGGAGCCCACGGGCTTGCCGCAGCTCGTGCAGACCGTCTGGCGGGCCGAGGTGTCGCCCGAGAAGACGGTCTCCTTCTGCATCGCCTCCTTCATCTGCCCCAGCTCGACGGTGGCCCGCTCGGCCTCCATCTCGGCAGCGACGTTGGGCGCGCAGGACACGCACAGGGTCCGGGCCTGGTTCCAGCAGGTCTCGTCCACCCAGTTGTTGCAGCGCGGGCAGCGGGTGAACAGCGGCATGATCTCATTGGAGGCCTTCTGGAGGGCCTCGTCGCGCGCGCCGCGGTCGGTGATGTCCTTGACCCGGTCCGCGGCGTTGGCGGCGGAGCCGAAGAAGCCGCCCACGATGCTGCCGGCGCCCGAGAGCAGGTTGCCCACGGTCCCCAGGCTGGACCGGATGAACTCGCTCCGGTAGCCCGAGCCGCAGACGTCGCAGCGGAACTCGAACTGGTAGCCGTTCTCGTCGGACAGGTCGTTGTAGTTCTTGGAGAACGGCGTGAAGCCGGGCATCGGTCAACTCCCTCGGCGGACGCTGCGATCAGATACTGGGATCCCGTCGATCCCAAGAGGATACGGATGCGGGGGTGCCCGCGCACCTCAACCCCGGCGGATCGCCTCGAGCAGGGGCGCGAACCGCTCCAGCATCTCGGGCACCAGGGCCGGGAGCCTGCTCGGGTCGTCGGGGTGGCCGATGTAGAACGTGAGGTGGCGCAGCCCGCTCGCCGCGAAGCCGCGGACCGTGGCCGCCACCTCGTCCGGCGTGCCGGACAGGCAGCCCTCGCGGGCGACCGCGGTGCCGTCCGCCTCGAGGACCACGCGCGCCCAGCCGGTCAGCGCCAGCGTTGCGGGATCCCGACCCACGGTCGCGCACGCGCGCGCCGCCAGGTCCACCACGCGGGCCATGTCGTCCGGGCCGCAGAGCGGCAGGTTGACGTTGATCGCATCGCCCCAGCGGGCGGCGACCTGCGCTGTCCGGTCGCCGAACCCGGCCACCCAGACCGGCGGCCGGTCCTCGATGGGCCGGCGCGGCAGGATCTCCGCCTCGGCCGTCCGGAAGATGTCGCCCTCGAAGGTGACCGACGGCTCGCGCAGCATCCGCGCCACGATCTCGGCCGCCTCCGCGTACCGGGTCACGGGACGCCGGGCATCGAAGCCGAAGGCGCTCCAGCTGGTGTCCCGGTCCGGCACGCCGCTGCCGAGGCCCAGGATCAGGCGACCCCCGCTGACCTCGTGGAGCGTGCCCGCCATCTTGGCCAGCAGCGCCGGGTTGCGGAAGCCGGTGCAGGCCACGTACGGCCCGATCCCCACGCGACTGGTCGCCTCGGCGAGCGCGGTGACGATCGTCCAGCACTCCCAGAAGCCAACCCGGCTGCCGTCCGGCATGTCCCGCTGGAGATGGTCCGGCGCCCACAGCGTGTCCACGCCGAGCGCCTCGGCATCGCGCGCCAGCGCCCGCATCTGCGGCCACGGCATGGAGCTCCGGTCGCGCAGGGGCCAGGTGGGAAGGTTGAGGCCGATGGCGGGCATCGAGACGTCGGGCTGCATGGCGGCATCGTCCCCGATCCGGGGGTCCCCGGCAAGGCCGCGAGCGCGCACCTCCGGCGCCGGGCGGCGACCCCAGCGGCGATCAGGTGGGGGCCGCGAGGTCCCGGCGCGGGAAGCGCCACAGGGCGACCCCAACCGCCACGGTCCCGATCGCCGCAAGGACCAGCATGTCCCGCCCGTCGGCCCGGCCGCCGAGGATCTCGAGCGGGCGCAGGTAGTGGAACGGCGAGTACGGCTGCAGGAACGCGGCATCGGGCCAGAGCGTGCCCAGCACGTCGAGCAAATAGCCCACGAGCAGGACGGCGAGCCCGATCCCGAGCGCGGGCGCGAGGCGGTCCGAGGCGGCCGACGCGGCCAGGGCGATCGCGCCCAGCGCCACGAGCAGCAGGACGGTGTTGCAGCCCAGGACCAGCAGCTCACGGGCGTCGAGGTCCCCCGCAACCCCGTAGACCGCGGCGCCGGCCACGGTGCCCGCGATCGCCGCGGCCGTCGTGGCGGCGGCGACCAGGAACAGGACCACCACCTGGGTCAGCAGCAGGGACCGGCGCGAGACCGGCCGGCTCAGGATCACCTCGAGCGTCCCGCGCTGCCGCTCCCCGGCGATCGCGTAGGCCCCGAGCCCGATCGGCAGGAGCACCTGGAGCCCGATGGCGATCGGGTGGACCCAGCCCAGCGCGACGGCCCCGTCGAGGCTGAACGGGTCGGCACCCAGGAGACGCAGGAACGGCTTGGGGATGATGTCGGCGTCGAGCAGGGAGGCCATCTGGCGCCCGAAGGTGACGTAGATCACGGGCAGCAGGTACGACCAGGCGAGGAGGGCGAGCGCCACCACCGCGAGCCGTCCCCGGCTGGCCCGGATCGCGCGGCGCAGGAGCGGGAGGCTGATCGGCGGCCTCACCGGGTGGACTCCGTGCCCGCGCGCACTGCCCCGGCCGCCCCGGCCGCCCCGGCTGCCTCGGCCTCCGCGGCCTCCTCGCCCTGGTAGAGCGCGAGGAACGCGTCCTCGAGGCGGGCAGGCTCGATCGCCACGTCGGCCACGCCGGCGGTCGCGATGGCCGCGAGGAACGGCGCCGGATCGCCGTCGAGACTGCAGGTCAGGGTGTCGCCGTCGATCACGAGATCCGACACGCCGGGCACGGAACGGAGGTCGGGGATGGGACCCGTGAGGCGCAGCTCCACCTGGCGCCGGTGGCGGGCACGGAGCGCACCCACGTCCTCGAGCGCCACGAGGCGTCCGGCACGCACGATCGCCACCCGGTCGCAGACCCGCTCCACCTCGGACAGCACGTGTGACGAGAAGAAGATGGTCCGGCCGGCCGCCCGCCGCGCCTCGAGGACCGCGTAGAACGCCCGCTGCATCAGCGGGTCCAGCCCCTCCGACGGCTCATCGAGGATCGCGAGCTCCGGGTCGTGCTGGAGGGCGGCCACGATGCCCACCTTCTGGCGCATGCCGCGCGAGTAGTCGCGGATGGGCCGGCGCAGGACGCGGTCGGTGAGCTCCAGGCGTTCGCAGACCTCGTCGCGCAGGACCGATGGCCGCCGGGCCAGCGCCGCCTGGTCGTCGAGGTACCGGCGGGCGGTCAGCCCGTCGTCGAGCGCGATGCCGCCCGGCAGGTAGCCGGTCCGGGAGCGGATCTCGACCGAGTCGCGGGTGATGTCCAGACCGAGGACCGTCGCCCCGCCCGTGGTCGGATGGAGGTGCCCGAGGAGCAGCCGGATGAGCGTGGACTTGCCGGCCCCGTTGGGCCCCAGGAAGCCGAACACCTCGCCCTCGCGCACGTCGAACGTCACGGCCTCGAGCGCACGCACGCTCCCGCCACCCCGCCCGAGGAGGCCGCCGGTGCGGTAGGCCTTGCCCAGGCCCCGTACCCCGATGGCGCTCGATGGCCGGCCGGCCGGCGTCACCATCCGAACACCGCCGCCAGCAGCCGGCCGACCACGACGGCCATCGCCCAGGCGACACCCGCGAGGATGAGCAGGATCCCGGCCAGGAAGGCCGCGTGGCCCGAGGTATCGGCACCGGGGTCGGTGCCGTGGACGTGGAACAGCTCCAGGTTCCGCGTGTTGGCCTTGAACCCCGCGTCGAACAGGTCGCCCAGCAGCGGGAGCAGGCCCACCACGAAGTCCACCAGCACGTTCAGCATCATCCGGACCATGACGACGCCCGGCAGGCGGAAGCGGGCGGCCTCCAGCACGATCCAGGTGCCCAGCAGGGAGCCGATGAAGTCGCCGACGAACGGGATGAGGCCGATGATCGGGTCGAGGCCCACGCGGCTCCGCGTTCCCGGCACCGCGACCAGGTCGTCCAGCAGGTGGGCGACGAAGGCGATCCGTCGCTCGGCGGCAAGGACACGCTCGGTGCGGCGGCCGGCTTGGGGATCGGCACGGGGGCGCGTTCGGGCACCTTGGCTGGTCATGGGCCCATCATCGCCCGCCGCGCGCGATGCTGCCCGCTGACGGTATCTTCGAGGCGTGCTGTACCGCGCCGATCCATGGCTCCATGTCATCGCCGGCTGTATGTCGTCGGGCAAGACCGACGAGCTGCTCCGGCTGCTCCGGCGCGCCGAGATCGCCAAGCGCCGCATCCTCCTGGTCCGCCCGGACGTGGACGACCGGACGCCGGGCGAGTACGCCGAGAGCCGCAGCAAGGCCCGCTTCCCGTCGGTGCTCGTGCCCAAGGCCGAGCCGGTGGAGATCCTGTCGCTCGCCCGCGAGCGCGACGTCGATCTCGTGGGCATCGAGGAGGCGCAGTTCTTCGACGCCTCCCTGTCCCGGGTCGCCGAGACGCTGCGCCAGAGCGGCCGCCACGTGATCGCGAGCGGCCTCAACACGGACTTCGCCGGCCGTCCGTTCGGCCCCATGGCCGAGCTGCTCGCGCTCTCGGACCAGATCACGATGCTGTCCGCGATCTGCGTGGTCTGCGGCGAGACCGCGACGCGCACCCAGCGCCTGGTCGGCGGCCGTCCGGCGGCCGTGGACGATCCGCTGATCGTGATCGGCGGCTTCGACGGGCGGGCGATCGAGACGTACGAGGCCCGCTGCCGCCGCCACCACGAGGTCTCCCCGGCCCGTTCCGCCCGGGGCGTGGTCGCCGACGAGGGCTGAGCGGCCCGCGGCTCGCTACGCGGTTCATCCACAATCCGGTGGACACCGCTGCGAATCGTGGATAACTCCAGGAGTCCGACGGCGATTCTCGTGGACAACCGGGTTGGCGATAGCGATCCCCGCCGATATCGTTCGGTTTGCCCGAAGGGGCCGCTAGCACAGACACCGGAGCGATGAGCGATCGCCGCCCCGGGTCCCCGGAACCGCCACCGCGGCCGGCCGCAAGGTCGACCAGGAGGCCGGAGCTCCGGAGCCGCTGCGACAGGACCGAGCTTGCTTGGTCGTGTGGTCGGTGAGTCGGTGCGGTACGGTTCCTTCGGGCGCTTTCGTGTGCGCCGCACCGTTCCGTGGGAATCTGTCGCGCTGATGCCCAAGCTCTCGTCCGGCCTGCTCCTCTACCGTCTCCGTGGTGACGTCGTCGAGGTCCTGATCGCCCACCCGGGGGGCCCGATCTGGTCCCGGCGTGACGCCGGCGCGTGGTCGCTGCCCAAGGGTGCGGTCATGGAGGACATCGAGGACGTGCTGACGGCCGCACGGCGCGAGTTCCACGAGGAGACCGGCCACGAGCCCCCGTCCGGCGTGCCGATCGATCTCGGCGAGGTCCGGATGCGCTCGGGCAAGGTCGTCCACGGCTTCGCCATGCAGGGCGACATGGACCCCGCCCGCCTCTCGAGCATGCGGATCGAGGTGGAGTGGCCGCCGCGGTCCGGGCGCCTGATCACGGTGCCGGAGATCGACCGCGTCCTGTGGGCGGGCCCGGCCGAGGCCCGGCGGCGCCTCAACCCGGCCCAGGCGGCGTTCGTGGACAGGCTGCTCACAGTTCTCGCGAGCGGCTAGTCTCCCGCCGCCGTCGGGACGGCGACCGCCCGCGGGCCGGGACGCACCCCGCGTCCGCACCGGGCGGCGTAGATTCGCCCGATGCGGATCGACCTCAACGCCGACGTCGGCGAATCCCTCGGCGCCTGGAGCCTCGGCGAGGACGAGGCGCTCATCCCGCTCGTCTCCTCGGTCAACGTGGCGGCCGGCTTCCACGCCGGCGATCCCGGGACCATCGCCCGCACGATCGCGCTGGCCGCCCGGCACGGCGTGGCCGTCGGGGCGCACCCGGGCTACCCGGACCTCGCGGGCTTCGGCCGGCGGGACATGGCCCTCACGCCTGCCGACATCGAGGCGGCGGTGCTGTACCAGGTGGGGGCCGTGGCCGCGTTCGCGCGCGCCGCCGGGGTGGAGCTGCGCCACGTCAAGGCGCACGGCGCCCTCTATCACCGGGCGTCCACCGACCCGGCCGCCGCGGCGGCCATCGCCCGCGCGGTCCGCGCCTGGTCGGCGGACGTCGTGCTGGTGGGCATGGCCGGGTCCGCGCTCGCCGCGGCGGGGCATTCGGCGGGCCTGCGCGTTGCCGAGGAGGCGTTCGCGGACCGGGCCTACGAGCCCGACGGGACCCTTCGGCCGCGCAGCCGGCCCGGCGCCGTCCTCGACGATCCGGCGGACGCGGCCGTCCAGGCGGTGGCGATCTCGGCCGGCTACGTGCCGCTCGAGGGCGGTGGCCGGCTCGCCGTCCGCGCCGACACCATCTGCCTCCACGGCGACCTGCCGGGTGCCGCGGGACGCGTCACCGCGGTCCGCCGGGCCCTCGAGGCGGGCGGCGTGGAGATCGCGGCCCCGGCCTGACCCATGGGGCGGCCCGTGATCCTGCCCTTCGGCGAGGACGCCCTGCTCGTCGAGGCGGGCGGCCCCGCCGGCATCGCGTCAGCACGCTGGGCCCAGGGCCTTGCGGCCGGTGTGCGCGCCCTGCAGGACGGTCCGGCCGCCATCGGCGCCGCCATCGGCGCGCCGATCCCGGGCGCCACGAGCGTGCTTGTCCCCTTCGACCCGGAGCGCGCCGATCGGGCCACCGTCACGGCCGCGCTGGAGCGGCTGGTCGCCGGCCTGCCGGAGGAGGCCCGCACCGGTGGCGGCAGGGAGCACGTCATTCCCGTCACCTACGACGGCCCCGATCTTGCGTCCGTCGCCGCCGAGACCGGGCCGCACCCGGCGGACGTCGTGGACCTCCATGCCGCCACCGTCTACGAGGTGCTGTTCCTCGGCTT